>DNWZ01000021.1:50620-54289 GCA_003506095.1 Planctomycetaceae bacterium
GTTCGCATCCTGGCCGATTATCGCACCAATTCGTTGATCGTCGGAGCCGCCCCGCGCGACCTGAACGAAGTCGCCGTGTTGCTGAAGCAGTTGGACGTCGAAAGCGTGCCGGCGCAGGACGAAATCAAAGTCTTTCCGCTGCGTAACTCCTTGGCCGCAGACCTCGCACCCGTGCTGCAAACGGCGATCAATGGCGAAGGCGACGCGACGTTGCCGGCCAATACGACTCGACCGTCGAAGTCGTTGTCGCTGCTTTCGCTGGATGCGAAAAATGGCGGCATGCTCAATTCGGGATTGTTGACCGGAGTGGTCGTTACGGCAGACGCCAACGCCAACGCGTTGATCGTTCGCGGACCGATTTCCAGCATGTCGTTGATCGGTGAATTGGTTCGCCAATTGGATCAAGTGCCGGGCGTTGAATCGGTTGTAAAAGTGTTTACGGTCGAAAATGGCGATGCGTTGAAGTTAACCACTTCACTGCAAACCCTGTTCGCCCCAGCAACGGGGCAAGGCGGTGCAGGCGGCGGGGCTGGCGGTATCACCGGCCAACTCGCGCCGGCGACAGCCAGCAGCAGTTCGTTGGTCAATTTGCGATTTTCGACTGACCAGCGAACCAACAGCATCATCGCGACCGGATCGTCTAGCGACTTGGAAGTGGTCGAGAGCATTTTGTTGCGATTGGATACTGCTGGCTTTGCCGAGCGGATTACCGAAGTGATTTGGCTGCGACACCAGTCGGCTCCGGAAATTGCGACAGCGATTCAAACTTATGTGCAACAGCGGACTCAAACGGTCAATACGATCCAGCAGTTCCAACAAGGTCTTGGGCCGTTCGATTTGCCCGATCGTGATTTGGTTGTGGTGGCCGAACCGGTCAGCAACAGTTTGCTGTTGAGCGTTTCGCCAAGGCTGTATCAAGACGTTCGACGTTTGATTGAGAATTTAGATCGCCGTCCGCCAATGGTGTTGATCAAAGTCGTTTTGGCGGAAGTGACACTCGGCGACCAGTTCGAGCTCGGCGGTGAAATCGGCTTGCAAGATAGTTTGTTGTTTGACCGTGGCCGGGCGTTGCCAGCAAATTTGCCGAACTCCGTGCCAGGTTTCGGGTTTAACAACAACGGTACGCCGAACGTTTCGGTTGCCGGGTCAGAGTCGGTTGCGTCTCGAGCGGTCAGCACGTTTGGATTGGGGGCAACAAGCACTGCCGCCGGTTATGGTGGCTTTGTATTGAGCGCCGCCAGCGAGTCTTTCAGCTTGCTGTTCCGTGCCCTTCAGGATGCGAATCGCGCTCAAATCCTCAGCCGTCCTCAAATTATGACGGTCGACAACAAAGCAGGGTTTATCAACATTGGTCAATTGGTCGCCCGAGTGAATGGGCTGCAAACCCAGCAGGGCGGGATCGCACCGATTTTAAGCGTTGCCGACGTCGAAGTCGGGTTGACACTTGAAGTTTTGCCTCGTGTCGGAGCTGATGGGTTGATTTCGATGTTGATACTTGCCAGACGTAGCGAAGTTGACAACACCGCAGTCGGAACCGCAATCGGAACCGATCAAAACGGCGCCCCAATCGTCATTCAACCTATTAACGAAACACGGGCCGAATCGACAATCGTTGCCTACAGCGGCCAAACCGTTGTTTTTGGTGGATTGATTCAGAAAAGACGAACCGTGCAATCTCGTCGAGTTCCCTACCTGTCGCAGATTCCACTGCTGGGCGTCATGTTTCGATTCGATCGCGAGACGGAGTTCCGCAGTGAATTGCTGATCGTCATGACACCGATGCTGGTCAACGGTGACGAAGACTTGGAATATGTCAAACAGGTCGAATCGAGTCGTATGAGTTATTGCTTGGCCGACGTTGTTGAAATGCATGGCGACGTGGGGCTGAGCGGTGGTTACGGATTGTGGGGACCAGCAATCGGTCCAACAATCTATCCTGACTTGCACCCAACGGTCGACCAGTTTCCGCGAGCGGTCGCGCCAGAAGTTTATGGAGAACCGATCTACAACGGCTCTCCCGTGATCGAAACACCCATGGGTGGATCAACTCAGGTACCGCTGATGCAAAACGGCCCTGCCAGTGGGACGATCCAGTCGGCTCAGCCAACCGCAATTCAATCGGGTGTACCGACCGTTCCCGGCGAAAGTGTCTCTGCACCCACCAACGCAACACAACGCAATTCATCGCAAGCAGCCAGTCCCGGCGAAACGATGAACGCGATGAATCAAAGCGGCCAATTCTCAACTGGCCAACTTCCATCGGGTACCAGTGTGACGACTCCAGCCGGTGCGACCGCCCAGTCGGGTCGCTTTGTCAAACCGGCTGACTTCAAATTTATCGATGGTGACATGGCCGCCGAGCTCTCGGGGATTTCGAACAAATGAATCATTCCAAAATAAATCGTTCCATCGCATCGCTGATCGCCTTGGCCATCATCGCCGCATTGCTGATTCCGTCAGTCGGCTGTGTCGGCTCCGGTCCCAAGTTCGCTTCGGATTGGAAGATGCCGTGGAGCAAAAAGGATAAGAAGCCTGAGCCGTATCCGAACCCATCGAAATTGGCTGTCACATGGACACCCGACACGCTGGTGCAATCCGGTCGTACACCCACACGTGGTTTCGGCGGGCGGCTGTTCTTCTATGACGAAAAGGTTCGGCCGGTTCCGGTCGAAGGTGAATTGACGGTACACGCGTTCGCAGAAAATCCGGACGGTTCGGTCGGCGAAGTGAAACGTTATCACTTCACGTCGGAACAGTTCACACAACACTTCAGCCAGTCGGACCTCGGTGCTTCTTACAGCATTTGGATTCCATGGGATGCGGTCGGCGGTGATCAGATGCGAGTCAGTTTGGTGCCCTCGTTTCGCTCAGCAAAAGGGAACCTGGTGCAGGGTGAAACCGCGTTGGTTGGATTGCCTGGCAAACGCCGCGAAGTCGAATCGATCGCCAAGCGGCCTGATCCGAACGCAAGCATGATGGCAGCTCGCGATCCGTCGAAAAGCGGTTTGACGACGACGACGATCCCGCTGCGTCGTGGTATCGAAGGTGCCCCGGCAACCCGTCCCGGCATGACAATCCCCGCGGCGTCGGTGGCGCTTTCCAGCCCTGCCGTCATGACGCCAGTGGAACCGTCCGCCGCCGCCCAACCGCAAGTTGCCGCTGCTAGCGATGTCAGGAAAACAACCGAAAGCCGATTCCCAGAACGTCGGCCGCAGCGTCTGGGCCAAAACGTAGTTCCTGCGTCGGCAGAGTTCCCGGTGGAATAGTGGAGAGCGATTGTCCCCAATCGCTTATTGATTGTCGCGCGATTGTCGTCAATCGCTGGTAGAACGATTGGGGACAATCGTTCTACACTTTGTTACACTGATACCTTGGACCGTCACCGTTTCCTGGGAGTGTATGATGATACGTCGATTTCTGCTTAGCTGTTTTTTGTTGGTTGCCGCAACGAATCTTGCGATCGGTGGCGAGCCACAGGCAGAGGAAAAGTCTCGGGAAACGAAGATCGCGGAGTATTTGACCGGATCGAAGTTCGTTGGCCGTTATACGACCGATAGCGATAAGGATGCGTCGGCAAAGCAGGAGACTTATACGATCAGCAAAGTCGAAAAGCTGGCTGAGCCGGATCTTTATCGTCTGACCAGCCGAATCCAATACGGCAGCACGGAC
>DNWZ01000704.1 GCA_003506095.1 Planctomycetaceae bacterium
CTTGCAAACCGAACGCGATCGCAAAGCCGCTTTGGATGCGGCAATTGACAGTGCGACGCAGCGATTGACCGCAACCCAAGCGGAAATAGCGGCTCAAGCCAAACCTCCGCAATTGCCCGACGATGCGACCGATTTGTTCGACCCGCTGCCGTTGGAGACTTTACGGAAACGTCGCAGTGATGCCGAAGCGTCGCTCAATGCCGCCCGACAAAATCGCCAATCGCTCGAAGACATCCAACGAGAACGAATCAGCCGTTCAGCCAACCTGACCAATTTGATTGCCGAAGCACGGACCGCAGCCGCCCAAGCCGCCGCAAGTGTCATCGGGGAATTGGCCGATGACCCGCAAGGCACACTCCTCGCGGCCCGAGAGAAGCAGCGGCTGATCACCATCGCCGCTGCACGCCAGCGCCTGGAAACACTGCTCGCCGAACAAGCGATGATCGACGCCGAATCGGAACTACTGCCGCTGCAAATTGAAGCCGCCGTCGCCGATGTCCAACGCGCCGAAGCCATGCTCAAACTTTGGACCGATCTGCTGGGTCGCCAAAAACAATTTCGTATCGAAGGTGATCTGGCGGAATTCAAACAGCAAGCGTCCAGCGAGAACCTGGATGTTGAAGAATCTTTGTTATGGCCGCTTGCCGATCGTTGGCTCGAATTGGTTCGCACGAACGCCCAAATCCAACGCGACATAGCCGACAATCGCACCCGATTCGACAATCTTGACGCGACTTATAAGGAAGTTAGTACAGAAATTGATCGCGACCTTGAATCCAATGAAGGCCTCCGATCCGGTTTGGGGTTAAAGCTTTTACGAATACGTTCACGGTTGCCATCGACATCAAAACTGCGTGGCGAGATTCGTGACGTCGATCAAAAAATCGAACAATCACGACAATTTCAAACCGAGATCGATTTGGTTCTCGACGCGATTGGCGAGTCAGCTAATGGCCGAGCGTCAGGCCGCGAAATTTCCTCGCGGCCCGCCAAAGGTACGCTCGCCTCGATGCAGCGAAGTTTGCTGATGCGCATGATGGCTGATACGGACGAACATATCAGTGATCTGATCGAGCTGAAAAGCGTGCTCGAATTGAAGCGACGCATTAGTACGGAGCTTCGCCAGAAAATCGAAACCAATGTGATTTGGATTCGAGACGCCACAACCTTTCGCATTTCAAGCATCCCCAGCGCGTGGGCATCACTGCAGCGAATCTTCAGCCGTGAGACGTTACGCCCGGCCATCCATTCATTGGTCGAAGCGATCCCCAGACGGCTCGACCTCTGCTTGATTTGGATCTTGTCGGCCGCGATTCCTTGGGCTTTCAGTGGTCGCTTGCGAACCCGACTCCAAGCGCTCAATCAGTCGGCAAAGATCGTCAACCAGCGTCCGCTGATGTCGACCGTTTTCGCGATCGTGATCACTCTGGTGCTCGCATTGCCTCTGGTGGCTACGCTCGCGGTCGCGGGGGCGTTGATTGCCGACTCGATCGACAATTCTCCTGTCTTGATCGCATTGGGTACCGCCTTCCAAGCGTCGGCCTTGCTGATTTTGCCGATGCGTTGGCTGAGGCAGTTGATGAAAAACGGTGGCGTCGCCCAATCGCACTTTAATTATGAAACCGCCCAGACCGAGCCCGCCCGCACGGCTCTAGCTAGGATGACTTGGTTTGGCGTGCCGCTTTGCATCTTATGGGTTCTCGCATCAAACAGTTCCATCTCGCAAGGTGAATCGACGCTGTCACGCTTGCTGTTCGTGATTGGAATGGTTGTTCTGGCTGGTGTTTTCTGGCGAGCACTCGATCCGGAAACCGGTATCAAGTCGCAATTTATAAAAGATAATCCAGACGGTTGGCTGGCGCGTTTGAGGTGGTTGTGGCATGGATTGGCACTTTCGCCATTGATACTGGCCAGCCTTTCCCTTGCCGGTTACACCTACGCCGCGACCTTGTTGTCGCAACGACTTTATTGGTCATTGTGGTTTGTGATCGCAATCATTCTTCTAGGAGGAATGATCAAGCGATGGGTTCAAGTGCGTCGCACGTTACGCATTCAAGAAACCGAAGCGATTTCTGCACAATCTTCCTCTTCGATTACGACCTCTCCGGATGATGCGCCGATCGCGCCTCCACCGACCAGCGCTGTCGACGCTCATCTTGCCTTCGCCGAAATCGATGCGCAAACTCTACGTCTGCTCAGCGCACTGCTGTGGGTCACAATCTTGTTCGGCGCCGCGTGGTTGTGGGCACCCGTCCTGCCTGCCGTCCGTTTTCTCGAAAGAGTTCCTCTTTGGGACACGACGGCAGTCGATGGATCGATTGTCAGTATCACACTGGCAAACCTCGTTGTCGCACTGCCCATCATTTTTTTGACATGGGTGTCGGCGCGAAATGTCCCAGGTTTGGTGGAGACAACACTTCTGGAAAGACTGCCACTGGATAAACCGGCCCGCTATGCGATCACGTCCTTGGCCAGTTATGCGATTGTGATTCTCGGAATCATTTTCTCCGCGCAAGCGATCGGATTGCGGTGGGATGGGATCCAATGGTTGGTCGCCGCTTTGGGCGTCGGCCTCGGCTTTGGACTGCAAGAGATTTTTGCCAACTTTGTCAGCGGATTGATCCTCTTGTTTGAACAACCGATTCGCGTCGGCGATGTGGTCACAATCGGTAATACCACTGGCACCGTTTCAAAAATACGCATGCGGGCGACGATTGTGACCAATTGGGATCGCCAAGAATTGATCATCCCCAACAAAACACTGATCACCGAACGACTGATTAATTGGACCCTGACCGACAGCACCAATCGATTGGAACTCCACATCGGTGTCGCGTATGAAACCGACACCCGGGTGGCGTGCAGATTGTTGGAAGAGATCTGTGCACAGCACGAACATATTTTGGTCGATCCCAAACCCGTGATCGTATTTGAAGGATTTGGCGATTCAACCCTTAAGATTGTGATCCGATGCTTCCTCAGTCGTCTCGACTTGCGGTTGCCAACCCTCCATGAACTGAACACTACCATCAACGAACGATTCAAAGAAGCTGGTATCGAGATCGCGTTCCCACAACAAGATTTGCACATTCGTTCGATACCTGCCCAGTGGGAAATCGGCAAGCAAGCCGCCGAGGTGTCGAAATCGCCCGTGACACTCGGCGCAAGAAACCCGATCGGTCCGGTCAGCGAAACAACTGCAGATTGAAAATTTCAAACCGCAATCATTGACGAATCGGATTCACCTCGCCGCAGTGAATCGGTCGAACCCCAGTGTCTGTTTGCACCAATAATGCACCGTTTGGGTCGATCCCAATGCAACGACCGGTGATGGATGCCTCGCCCATTTGGTATCGCACCGGGGTGCCGGCCAGCATACACCGGCATCGCACTTCATCGATCAACAGTTCCGGATCGGTCCGCATCCTTCGATAAGTGTGCCCCATTTGATTGACGATTTCAGTCAACCACGCATACCGATCGCTAGGGCCACGCGAAACATCCGCTATCGATCGCGCCGGTTGTGCGATCGATTCACGGAACTGATTTAGCTGGGTTGCAACATTCAAACCGATCCCGACAACCAACCGATCGCTGTGGTTAGCAACCGATTCAACCAACACACCCGCAACTTTGCCGCCGGCGACATGAACATCGTTGGGCCATTTGATTTTGGCCGATACCGGTGCGGCAAGGTATTCGATCGTCCTAGCGATCGCGACACCCGTCGCCAACGCGACTAGCGGTACTTCGCTCAATTCAGACTGTTCGTCTTCGCCGACCCCATACAAGATCGAAAATGTCAGCGTCCCGTTATCAGCCAACCAACTGCGGCCATGACGGCCACGACCACTCGTCTGTCGATCTGCCAGATAGAGTCGCGGCAATCGATCGGCATCGCACATTTGACCGCTGACCAAATCGCGACAGGCGGCACTGTTGGTCGAATCGACTTCGGCAAAGTAACGCACCGACCGACAATCGCCGGCGCGTAAAATTTCGTCGCATGCCCGCAGTCCGTCTTCGGAAACTCCGACGTCCTGCTCAATCGCATCGTCACTCATTGCGAGATAGCCCAGAAGAAATACGTCAACAGAGGCAATGTGAATGACACCAATAACACAATCGTCGTCCAAAACTGCAGACGTGTCAGCTTCGATGAAACCTTGTTCGTCCCAAATTCTCGCTCCACAAACTCGTCATACTCTTCGTCTTCGTCGCCATCCTCGCTGTAGCCTTGGCTGTCATCATACGAACCATCGTCCTCATCATACGAATCATCATCACTGTCCCATCGCTTCGATCGGCCTGCATTCATTGACTCGCCTTCTCAAACATCGCTTAAGCTCGCCTTGCCAATAATTCGTCCATCCAATCGATCATCAAATCGATCACTTTCTCACGGTCCGGTTCATGAAAGATCTCATGCAGCATACCCGGAAACGAAAAAAACGTTGCCCGATCTCCGGCTCGCAGGGCAAACGATTCGCTCGCACGAAAACTGGTGATCGGATCCTCTTCACCATGCAAGACCAATGTCGGTAAGTCGATCCGTTCCGCATGATCCAGAGCGTGGCGACCTTGCGCTAGCAGTTGCGTTCCCAAGTACAGTGACAGCCGATTGTGCATCAAAGGATCGTCGCGAATCGCCTTGACGATTGATTGATTCCGAGTCAATTTGCTGGAGTCCACTGGCGCACGGATCGTCCACCACGGCAACAAATAGCCGGTTAACCAAGCGGCAAAAATGTGCGGTCGGGGCGGTGGGTTTTGCGGCAAAAACATCGCGCCGGATAAAACCAAACCGATCGGATCGGGAGCCGATGGGGCAACTTCTTTTCGCCGCAAAACATAGTTCGCAGCTAAGTTGCCACCCATGCTGTGACCGAGCAACACCAGCGGCATACCAGCCAACCTGTCTGCCGCAGCCTGCAAAAAGGTCGAGATTTCAACCAGCATCCGCCGATAACTGGGGATGTGACCGCGCCGCCCCGGCGATTCGCCGTGTCCTGGCAAATCCGCCGTCAATGCGGCCCAGCCCGCGCGGGTCACGTCTTCTGCCAGCGCACGGTAACGTTGGCCATGTTCACCCAAACCGTGAACCATCACAACGCATCCGCACACTTGCGCATCGCTGGGCATCCAAAGACGGCCTTGCAAGTTGCGATCCAGCCCGGCAAAAAAAAGCTCTTCTCTTATCTGCTGTTGCATCAGTCCGGTCTTCCTTTAACCCACATCGTAAACTCCTCATCAGCAAACATTTTTCAATCACTGGCGACCGATCGCCCAACGCGTTCCCGCTGCGACAACTTCCTGCCACGGTTCGGCTCGCATCGTTTCATTGTGATGACCAAGTGTCGTGCCGAAAACACGAACACCCGCAAACTCGCGCCGCCAAATAATCGGCTGGTCGGCATCCTGTTCGTTACTGAACGCAGTCGCCAAGACGGTCGTTCCCGGCCATACCTGCTTGATGATGTAAAGCTCGCCGTTGGGCGTATCCCAGCCGTCGCCTAACGCAGCAACCAGTTTGCTTTCGCGGCCCTCTTGCGTCGGAATCACGGCCAACGACCGCTTGGCCTTCTCGTGAAACGTAGACGTTACACCAATCAATTCTCGCCATGCGTCCGCAGCCTGAGAGTTTCGATAAGAATGCATTGAACA
Organism: Planctomycetaceae bacterium; assembly: GCA_003506095.1. Lineage (GTDB taxonomy): Bacteria > Planctomycetota > Planctomycetia > Pirellulales > Pirellulaceae > UBA6163. Next base: position 5,665 of record DNWZ01000704.1, read on the forward strand.
GTGGATCAATATCGCCGCGGCGCCCGATTTTTTATGGCCATCAACAATGTTTTGAATCAGCGCAGGGTCTTTCATGTCGCCAAAACATTCGTTGTGGACAATGAAATCGTAACCGTCGGCCCAATTCGGGTTCTCGTAAACCGTCGCACGCGTATCTTTTTTGTCGTTGTACTGATGAATGGTCCATTGGACTTCGCCCAATCGCTGCGACAACCCTTCGGTGATAATCACTTTTTGTGCGTCGTAATCGTGACAGCACCCGCCGGTGACCAACATCGCTTTCAATGGGCCAGCATTTTTCTTGGCCGCGGCAACATCCGTTTTAGGTTCGTCCGCATTTGCCAAGGTCACGGCCAAACTTACGAACAACAGAAAGCCGTACACGTAAACTTTACGTAATGTGGTCATGACGTTCATCGAAAAGGTAATCCTCGGCCAAGCGTGGGGGCCAGATGAGTAGGGGGGCGGGAAAGGCGAATCAATCACGTTATAAACATTCATTCAAAGTAAACAACCGACGGCTCCAACGAGCCAATTTTTTTCGAGACAGACATGCTGTTGCGACTGTTCCTGCTGTTTGCAATCGTTCCACCGCTCGAATTGTACTTGCTGCTTCGCCTGGCGAATATCGCCGGAATCGGAACGACGATTTTAATCGTTATTTCGACCGCAATCATCGGTTCGATGCTGGCAAGGCATCAGGGCATGCTCGCCTGGTGGCGTTTTCGCGACGCACTGGCCCATGGTCGCATGCCCAGCAACGAAATTGCCGATGGTTTGATGGTGATTTTTGCGGCCGCATTGTTGTTGACCCCCGGCCTGTTGACCGACACCGTCGGATTTCTGCTCCTGATCCCATTCACTCGCAAGTTCATTCGCCGAGGGCTGGTCTCGCGAATTTCAAACAACATGTCGGTCAACTCCGTCGTTTTTCGTCACGGATATGACCCGTCTGGCGAATCATCGATCGACGAATCCGATACGATTGACGCGTCGTTTCGACCGAGTCGACAAACGCCTGAAAATGATCACCGACAAGATCGTCTGGGCAACGACTGATTGTTCATTCGCCGTCTCGATTGGGTAAATCGACCTGAACCGGGTGCATTAAGTAGCCGAACAAATCACGCACTTGGGCATCGGTCAGGTTTTCTAACTGGCCCTCGGGCATCGGCGATTGAGTCGTCAGCTTGATTTCCTCAACCTCATCCTGGTCGATCACCAGTAGTTCGGTCTGGGTTTGAACCTGCAGCGTCCGCTCGTTTCGCGACACGATCACGCCATTGAGCACCCGACCATCCTCCATTCGGATCAGGCTAACGCGGTAATCTTTACTGACCACAGCACTTGGGTCGATCATGTTTTCGATCAAATAATCCAAGTTGTTGCGATTCGATCCGGTCAGGTCCGGACCGATCGTTTGCCCCTCACCATACAACTTGTGACACTTTCCGCAAAGATTCTGGTAGACAACGCGCCCTGCACCCAAGTCAAAGCTCTTCGGATCCGTCGCTTGCAACTTCTGTTTAAGCGTCACCATCGCCTCATGCCGGTCCTGAGGCGTTTGGCGAATTTCGCCCCAAACTTCGCCGACACGTTTCGATAACGCATCGACACCCAACGAATGGATCGCTCGTGCATCGTAAGCTGTCACTTCACCACGCGGAATCTTATTCTGTTCAATCGCAGTCAATAAAACACCCGCGAATGAGGCACGCGATACCAAAATCGCAATCACCTTGGGGCGTTCGGGACTGCGAAATCGACGATAGGCGTCCACCAACTTTTCTGCCGACTGCGGCGAATCGTCCAGTGCAATACCCTGCGCGGCGACCGAATTGATGCGCGCGTCTTGAAGCACTTTGCCGCACACGTCGGCCAAGTCGTCCGGCCTTTGTTGAATCAATGCCAATAAAGCCGAACGCCGAACACCAATCTCCTCCGAGTTATCCAACACGATCCGACGCACTTCCTCCATACTGCGCCCATCACCAAACAGGACCTTCAATTCGCCCAGTCGCTGCAACGTCTCTGGATCGATCGCATCCGACTTGTTGACCAAGGAAACCAAAGCTTGCCAACCGACCGGCACTGTGGCTTTGCGCCAACCTTTTAAACCGTCTGCAACACCAGCAATGACATCGCGGACCGCATTTTTATCACCAGTATCCCCTGTCATCTTGATCAACCGTTGCAGCGGATCGGCATCTTCAGCAAATCGTTCTGCAAGCCTGCGAGTTGCAAACTGCCGCAACAATGGCCACCTTGTGGCAACGGCGACTTGCACCAATCCCATCGGGTCGGACTCCGCAAGTGGCATCAATCCATACCACACCATCAACGGCAAATTGTGGTCGTCCGCGTCCTCGTCCCTGCCGCTGAGCGCAATGGCAAGCGATTGACGATCACCCAACGGAAAACGCTGCAAGACTGATGCAAGGGCCAGACGAACAAGCCCCGAGGAGTCGTTTTTAGCCAGCGTGACGAAGCGATTCTTTATATCAGGATCGATCTGGGAAACCGTAATTACCGGCCCATAACAATCGTCGATCGGAAAACGATCGCTTAACCCACGAATCGCCCATGTACGAACGCTTTCATTCTTGTGGTCCAGCATCGACAGTGCAAACCCACGATCGAGCCGATCGATCGCAATCAATGTCATCATTGCCGAAACCGCCAAATTACCCGCTTGGCTTTCAACCATCGACGACAACTCGGAGGCAACGCTTTCCAGGTTCGCATCGTTTGCCGAATCTGCGGTGCGTTCTTGTAAGATCAAACGTGCTTGGCGAACGAACCACTGATTCGGATGGCGATGCAATTCGACCAATTCGCGATTGGATAGCGATCGAAGATCGGTCGGCAAGGTTTGAGTGGACGATCCGTTTTTTGCTAAACCGTCACGATGCGAGACTCGGTAAACGCGTCCGCTGGTTCGATGCACGCCTGTGTGATCGTGACATTCGCCGGTGTCGCTCCAGTCCAGCACATAGACCGAACCCTCCGGCCCACAACTCAAGTCCATGCCGCGAAAAAAAGGATCTTCGCTCAGGAGGATATCGTTGCCGTGGCTGGCGACGTAGCCGCTGCCAGACCGCTGCCATAACTCTTGGTTTACGCGTCGGCCGTGC
>DNWZ01000597.1 GCA_003506095.1 Planctomycetaceae bacterium
GCCCGAGATGGCCTACTTCGAGTGCATGCACGAACTGAAGTTGATCGTCGATTTGCTGTATCAAGGCGGACTGAGCTACATGCGTTACAGCATCAGCAACACCGCTGAGTATGGCGATTACACACGTGGACCGCGAATCATCACCGCCGAAACCAAGGCGGAAATGAAGAAGATTTTGACCGAAATTCAGCAGGGCGAGTTCGCTCGTCAGTGGATTCTTGAAAACAAAGCCAACGCGCCGATGTTCAAGGCAACCCGTCGCCGAGAACGCAACCATCCGGTCGAAGTCGTTGGTCGCAAACTCCGCCGCATGATGAGCTGGATCGCCGAAAAGGAAGTTTGACCCGATCAGCGTGGCTCAGCGGTTTTAAACGGCTGGACTTTGCCGAGATAAGCTTCGATAAACGGGTGGTAGGTTCATGATCGACATCGACCTGATCACCCGTTTTCATGCCGCTGCGGTTGAACTTTGGCATCGATATCCGATCGCCGTCGAACCGTTCGCCGCACGGCTTGCAAGTTTGAAACGATTCGACGCCGAAGCTTGCTTGGGCGATCTGCCCGGCCAACACTTTTGGCAACTCGGCGACGGACCAACAACGCAATCGATCGCGTTTTCTTTGCTGCACTCAGCAATCTTGGTCAATCACGGCTTCAATTTTTTGTTGTGGCATGAGGAGGACCTGGCACGAGATCCAGACGCCACCGACGCGGTAATCGCGGCCGTTAAACGCAGCATCGACCGACTGAATCAAGCTCGAAACGACGCGATTGAATCGATCGATGATTCGATCGCGTTGGCATTGAACGAACTTCGGGTATCGGCCATCAGCGCGCCGCGGAACACCGAAACACCTGGTTCGGCGATCGATCGGCTGTCCATCTTGTCGCTGCGGATTTATCACTACGCCGATCGACTGGCGGACACCGATGCACCTTCGGTGGCGATTGCCGACGATGACACCGACGGCCACCTGCACCAAAAGATTGCTTCATCGCACGCCCTTTGCCGCAAGCAGATGGACGGGCTGACCGAGTCGCTGGGGCAATTGCTAGCAGACCTATTTGCCGGCCGCAAACGCCACGAACTGTTTCGACAAATGAAAATGTACAACGACCCGTCACTGAATCCCGTCTTTAGGGCAAGGCGGCACGCGGCTGGCGACGGCGTATGATCCCATGAAAATCGTTTTCATGCGCCGAATCGGGTGGCCTGCGATTGCTTCCACGACGTAGAATCGCAGCTACGCATTCCTCGACGCGGCAGCCGATCGACATTGTTTGGTCGCCGTTTCTCGGTCGCAATTGATAAAGTGAATCCTGCCATGGCAAAAAACGTCGACCTTCAGATCGCAATCATCGCCATTTTAGTGGCATTTTGCGTGTTTCAGTCCGCTTCGGCTCAAGCTCCCGCTGAAGATCGCCTGGGCGGTCGCCCGCTTGAATATTGGTTGGAACAACTCGACAGCGACCATTTTTCACGGCGGCAAGCGGCCACACACCAGTTGACCCGGTATGGTCAAGATGCGGTGTTGCCGCTGGTTGAAATCGCAAAATCGGGGAAATTGGAATCGACTCACCGAGCGATGAACGTCCTGCAGCAGTTGGCGATGGGCCAATCGCCCGATGATGATGGCGGCGCGTGGGCCGCGCTGACACAGTTGGTCGATCAAGGCAGTGGCAGTGCGTCGATCGGTGCGAGGTCGGCATTGGAGGAAATCCGTCGCGACCGTCAATCACAGGCGTTGACGCGATTGGCCGCTGAGGGGATCCAGGTCGACTATCGCGACTTTGTGATCGATTCGCGTTCGCTGCATGCCAAGGTTTTGCTGATCGATAAAGCCTGGAAGGGCAATCCTGAAGTGCTCCGTTGGCTGCGCTGGGTCAAAGATGTCGAGAATGCCGTCATCGAGGGCGATGCGGTTCGTCATGAAGTGATATTGCAAGTCGTGCGGATGCCCGCGCTGCGTTCGATCGTGATGCGCGAAGCGACTCTTCGTGATGATGTTTTTGGCCCGCTGTCGACGCTGTCGCGGATCGACCAACTGGAGTTTCGCTATATTCCGCTGACCGTCGATGATGCGGAAAAAATAGCGAAGTTGCCGCTGCGAGTGTCGCTCAGCCTGATGGGCACAGGCTTGCCCGTCGAGGGTGCAAAAATGCTTCGTACTGCTGTGCCTGGCATCAAGCTGGCTTATAAGCAAGGAGGATTCCTGGGTGTGATTTGCAACCAGTTTTCAGCCAGATGCCAAGTCGATAACGTCAAGCCGGGCAGTGCCGCAGCGATGGCAGGAATCGAAGCGGGTGACGTCGTGATTCAAATCGGCGAAGCAAAAATCGCTTCTTTCGATGACCTGCAAATCCAGGTGGGCAGCCACTACGCGGGCGACGAAATCGAAATCACCTATGATCGCTTCGGTGAAATCATCAAAACCAAAGCTCGCTTGGGCCGACTCGATAACGAATGAGACCAGGAAATCCCGGGAAGCCTATCGTCCCACCGGTTGCCGATGAACCGGTGGCAGGGCCCCACGAAGATCCGAAATGGCGGCGAAAACTGCGCACGTCGTTGCTCGCTTGGTTCGACCGCAACGCCCGCCAGTTGCCGTGGCGATCGGACCCGACGCCTTATCACGTTTGGGTCAGCGAGATCATGTTGCAGCAGACTCAAGTGGCAACGGTTTTGGAATACTATCGTCGATTCATCGCCGCCTATCCGACCGTCGGCGACTTGGCGGCCGCCGAAGAACACGATCTGATGCGACTGTGGGAAGGACTCGGATACTATCGCCGTGCACGATCGATGCATGCCGCCGCTAAGCTGGTCGTATCGCAGCATGATGGCCAATTTCCATCGACCTACGAAGAAGTGCTCGCGTTGCCCGGTATCGGTCGTTACACCGCCGGAGCGATCCTGTCGATTTCCGGCGACCAACGACTGCCGGTGCTCGAGGGGAATACCGTGCGAGTGTACAGTCGCTGGATCGGTCTGCGTCAGGACGTTCAATCGACTGCAGGAAAGGCGAAACTGTGGGAGTTCGCTGCCATGATGTTGCCTCGGACTGGCTCGGGGCAATTCAATCAAGCGGCGATGGAGTTGGGCGCGCTGATCTGCAAGCCGAAGTCGCCAGCATGCGACACCTGTCCGGTCCAGAAATCGTGCGTCGCCCATTCGCTCGGCCTGCAGGATGAAATCCCAGGTAAGGTTTCGAAGGTGCAGTATGAGTCGCGAACCGAGTACGGATTCGTGGTTCCGGTAATTGACAGCGATCGGTTTCTGATTTGCCGTGTCCCCGATGGCAACCGCTGGGCCGGGTTGTGGGACTTTCCGCGTTGCACCGACCCAAACGCGACCACGCCAACCGCAGCCGCATCGGCGCTCTCGCATCAATTGGGCATCAAGATTCGACCGAGGCGACTAATCACAACGATCAAGCACGCCGTCACTCGCTATCGAATCACGCTTCAAGTCCATCTTGCCGAACCGGTTGCCTTATCGGACATCACGCTGCCCAGCGATGCATTTCGGTTCGTAACAAGCGAACACATTACCGACGTGCCGCTGAGCGTAACGGGTCGGCAAATCGCCCAGTGGATTGCAGAAGAAAAGCCTGCTAGCCATCGGAAGGGTGAAGCCGACCTTGACCCGAGCGATGGTTCGGCAGTGGCTTTAAGCACACGGCAGAAAAAAACTTGACGCTCGCCTAAAAGCCTATCCGAAATTGGCTCTGGCCCTTTGGAGACGTGTCAATTTCATTAGTTTTTCGGCCTGGACGGTCAGGGGCAGCCCCCTTTTCGGATAGGCTCTAAGTATGAAGTTCTGGCACGTGGTATTGCATGAGCACCACGCTGAGTGACTGTTCGAACTTTTCACCCACATTTTCTAAAAGCCCGGCATGATGAAAACCACACGCCGCGTGCAATCGCAGGCTTGCTTGGTTATTCGATTCGATTCGTGAAATCACTGTTCGAATGTTGCGTTCGCGGCAGCTGTTCTGCAGCGCCTCGACCAGCATCCGGCCGCAACCCCGGCGGCGAAATGACGCATCGACCCAAACGGACAGTTCGGCCGTTCGGTCGTATCCTTCATAGGCAGAGTGAGGTGCCAAGGATGCCCAACCGGCGATTTTGGCCGTCCGGTCCCTTTCAAACTCCGTCGATTCGGCAACAATCGCTCGATAACGGCCTTGGCCATGCAACTGCCACCACCTGGATGCCATCGCTTCGCCCAACGGCTCCAGTCGAAAAATGTTGACTCCGCCGATAATTTCACGGTTAAGCAAGGCAATGATGGCTTCGAGATCCTTCGTCTCGGCGGGTCGGATGAACATCTTGTCGCACCTGGCAATTGTTTCGCGAAGCATTCATCAGATCAAAACTGAATGATCTGGCCAATCGTGTTATACTATCCAATCCTGCTTCTATCCCTCAGATGGACCCCACCATGAAACACTCAATACCTCTTACTTTTGTCCGGCGGTTTGTTGCCGCCACTTTGGTCGCGACCAGTGCTTTTGCATTCGTAACCGACACTGCCGCTGAACCGACAATTCTTGGCGATCCTTCATTGACAGCGGGCATTGCTGGCGAAGGCCCTTTAACGATCGAAGAGCTGAAGAAATGGCTTGGCAATCCCGAAAATCACACCCCGTTGGAGTTCGAATTGCCCAAAGGCCTCGACGCCGGCAAAGCGAACATCTTTATCCCCGACAATAACCCGATCACACGCGCCAAAATTGAACTCGGTCGCCAGCTTTACTTCGATACCCGATTGTCCTCCGATTCAACAATCAGTTGCGCATCGTGTCATGACCCCGCCCAGGGCTACGGCGCGGCCACTCGATTTGGAGTCGGCGTTGGCGGCCAAGAAGGTGGCCGTAATTCACCAGTGGCTTACAACCGAATTCTGAGCCGGGAACAGTTCTGGGATGGTCGCGCTGCGACGCTTGAAGATCAAGCCGTGGGCCCAATCGCCAACCCAATCGAAATGGGCAACAACCATAAGACTTGTGTCGAATCCTTAGCATTGATTCCAGGATACAAGCTTCAATTCGATGCTATTTTCGAAGACGGAGTGACGATCCTTAATGTCGGTAAAGCCCTCGCCACATTCGAACGTGCTCTGGTCACTGGCCCCGCACCTTACGATTATGAAAACGAGCTGCGGAACTTTAAGAAGTTGTTTGCTGACGACCTAGAAGACCTCGACGCATTGCGTGAAGACGACCCAGACTTGTATGAGAACTTTGTCACGCTAACAAAGGCGGTCGAACAGAATCCGATGAGCGAATCGGCTCGCCGTGGCATGACACTGTTCGCCGGAAAGGCGACCTGCACCGCGTGTCACGTCGGTGCAAACTTCACCGATGAACAGTATCACAACCTCGGTGTCGGCATGGCGGCTGATAAGCCTGATCTGGGCCGGTATGAAATTACCAAAGAAGAAAATGCGAAAGGTGCCTTCAAGACCCCAACGCTTCGCAACGTCGCCCTGTCGCCGCCTTATATGCACGATGGCAGCCAAGCGACACTTGAGGAAGTGATGAAGTGGTACAATATCGGTGGACACAAGAACAAATGGCTGAGCGATAAGATGAAACCGCTCAACTTGACCGATCAAGAGTTGAAGGACGTTGTCGCCTTCATGGTCGAAGGTTTGACCAGTGATTTTCCAAAGGTGCAAACGGGTCGGCTGCCCAAGTAGGCCTTCCCTAGGTGACGGATGTGAACGACCGTTGACCAATGATTGAAAACGCATTGACCGGAGCAAAGATTTTTTGTCTTTCTCCGGTCAATATTTTTTACTAGCCGGCGAATCACCTTAGTAGGCACAAAGTAGGAGGCACACGCCGTGTGTCGCAACGAAACTGCGGATGTTACACGGAGTGTGCCTGCTACTTTAGGCGAAACGTGTGAGTAACCGGACCTGTTCAATGACCGCTGATCTGGATGCATTACCGCCCAGTCCTCCATCGGACGTTGACGAATTGCTGGTGCGGTCCGCGTCGACCTATACTGACTTACCAGTTCAAGCCACTTCACAAAGATCGTTGGCCAGCCGAAGTTTTGCAGTGATCGCTTGGTCGATCGGCACCGCATTGGATTACCTTTCACTGGTAACAATCCTCGCCGTGATGGCCGCCTTGCCAGTCATTCAATTGATTGCGTTTGGATACTTATTGGATGTTTCGGGTCGCTTAGCCGCAGGGGCCAAGTTTCGAGATACCCTGGACTGGCTGCGTCCGGCAGGTCGACTCGGACTTGCGATCGTCGCGATCGTAATCGTTGCCTTGCCGATCCACCTATTGACTCATTGGGGCCGGGTCGCCGACCTCGTCTCGCCGGGTACGCCTCAGGCCGAAGCGATCCGCGCTCTATCCGTCGTTTTGGTCATTCTTGCCGTACCTTATTTGGGCTGGGCATGGGCTCGAGGCGGTCGAGTTCGCAATTATCTATGGCCACAGCCGATTATCTTTCTCAAGCGTGGGTGGCGGCCGACGACATGGTTTTCCGCCGCCGATCGATTGTGGGACTTCATTGCATCGTGGCGACTTGGCAAACGTTTCTGGTTAGGCCTTCGCGGTGCCTTGGCAACGCTGATTTGGCTGTTGCCTGCGACCGTAATCATCGCAGCCAATCGTCAAGGAGAGACCGGATTGGCGGGTTTGGTCGGCGGATTAGCCTTTGTCGCGATGGGAATATCGCTGATGTACCTGCCGATGTTGCAGGCAAATTTCGCCGCCGAAAATCGGTTCAAAGCGATGTTCCAATGGCGACGGATTCGCAGTGATTTTCGTCGTGCACCGTGGGCATGGCTGTTGGCCATGATCCTTTCGTTGGTCGTTTTGCCGATTCCACTTTACCTGCTGAAGATCGAACCACCACCGCCGGAACTCGTTTGGTTGCCAACCTGGTTCTTTATCTTTTTGATGTTGCCTGCAAGGATCGCCTCTGGTTTAGCGCTTCGTCGGGCGAGGTCAAAACCTGAACCGTCGGGCAAGTGGGCGTTCTTATCGTGCTGGACAGTCCGGTTGCTGATGCCATTGGTTGTTGGCACCTATTTGTTGTTTGTCTACCTGTCCCAGTATGTCAGTTGGGACGGATTGCAAACCTGGGTTCAACAGCACGCGGTTCTTGTCCCGGTACCGTTCGTCGGTATTTAGGGTGTAATGCAGAGCCTATTTTTACAGCGGAACTTTGCTGGTGGTGACTAAGCCACGAGATATGGCTACGCTGGTGTATGCGGTTTTTGAGCGTGATAAACACCCCGGAGCCTGAACGAAATGCCACAATTGAATCGATTTATTTTACTCTTCGCGATGGTATTTGTGCCGATCAATTCGGCCATGTCTGAGAACTGGCCCCAGTGGCGGGGGCCGCGTGGAGATGGGACAAGTCAGGAAAAACGCGTTCCCTTTCGATGGGATGCCGAAACGGGTGAAAACATTGTTTGGAAAGCGGAATTGCCGGGTAAAGGGCATTCCTCCCCAATCGTTTGGCAGGACCGCATCTTTGTGACCGCATGCGTGGAGGCGGATCAACAACGCGTATTGATTTGTTTAGACACCCAAACAGGACGCCAAGTTTGGCGCAGGGACGTGTTGAAATCGCCGTTGGAAACAGTTCACAAACTCAATAGTTACGCATCAGGGACACCCGCAACCGACGGAGAATTAATCTATGTTGCATTTCTAAAGATCGATGGAAAAACCATTCCTGCCCCCAATGTAGGCTCTACTAGGGACGTAACGCCGGGGCAAATCATCTTAACGGCAATCGATTTTAAAGGTGAGCCCCAATGGCAGGCTGATGTCGGGACGTTTATCAGCGCGCATGGTTTTTGCAGTTGCCCAGTATTGTATAAGAATCTGGTCATCATCAATGGCGATCACGATGGCGAGTCGTATCTGGTCGCCCTGGACCGCTTAAGCGGCAAAGAGGTTTGGCGAACACGCCGTGAACAAGGAATCCGCAGTTATGTCACTCCGATCGTTCGTACGATCAATGAACGCGATCAACTGGTCTTGTCCGGAAGTGGTCATATTGCCAGTTTTGATCCGCTGACGGGTGAAATGATTTGGAAGGTAGAGGGGCCGACAGAACAATACGTCGCTTCAATGGTTTTCGACGGCGAACGATTCATGATGGCTGCTGGGTTTCCTACGCATCATGTGATGGCCGTAAAGCCCGATGGTGCTGGCGATGTGACCAAGTCACATATTGCGTGGCATGTTGATAAGTATGTTCGATGTTATGTGCCGTCACCCGTATTGGTCGGCAACAACCTGTTCGTTGCCGATGATCGAGGTACCGCCAGCTGCTTCGCCTCGCAGGACGGGACTCGACTTTGGCAAGATAGACTCTCGGGATCTTTCAACGCGTCGCTCGTCGCAACCGATCAACTCGCTTACTTCCTGTCAGGCGACGGTGTGATGAAAGTGGTCTCACCGGCAAAAGAGTTTGCAGTGGTCGCTGAGAACAAGCTCGGGGAGGCATGCGACGCATCCCCGGCCATTAGCAATGGCCAAATTTATATTCGTGGCGAGAAACATCTTTTTCGAATTGGCAGCAGCGAAAAAGCGGTCGGCGACGACGCAGTAGATTGAACCGCAAGTGGAGCGTGCCCGCACCCGCTAGGCGCAGGTGCATCGACGAATACCGTTGGTACAGCGGATCCAGCGGGGCGCGAACTTAAAGTAAAAAATTCCTGCTGAAAAGGTTTCTATTCGTTGATGTATCGTTCAAATTTGGAGCTGTTGTGCGACGTTTTTGAATCAGCTTGGCATTCTGGCGAACAGCCGAGCATCGAAAGCTTTCTCGAGTGCATCGGTAATTCCCAGCGCCACCTCTTGCTCCTGCGATTGTTGGAAATTGAACTGCGGTTATCAAATCCAGAGACACCAGCCCTCGATTTGGCGGCGCTTGTTGCGCGGTTTCCCCAATATGTCGATGTCGTACGTACAACCTTGGACAATTTTCAAATCGAACACCCTACGCCCGTCGATTGCTTGGCCACCGGTGATGCCACCTTGGCCATTCCCAGCAGCGTTGAAGTTGTGTTCGCAGATACTACCCAGCCGACGTTCGATCGCTTTGAGTATCTCCAAAAACTAGGCAATGGCGCGTTCGGCACCGTCTGGAAGGCGTACGACGCTCAGCTAAAACGCATGGTTGCGCTCAAGATTCCTCGTCCAGGAATCTATGAGAAAAGTATGTACGAACGATTCATTCGTGAGTCCCGAGCATCCGCGAAGCTGAATCACGATGGAATCGTTTCGATCTACGACATTTGCCATGGGTCAGACGGAACGCCAGTGATCGTTTGCCAATACATTGATGGCGAGAATCTGGCTGAGTATAAAAAGCAGCACGGCGTATTTACGGATCATGAAGCTGCGGCGATGTGTTCCGATCTAGCGGACGCTCTGGCACACGCACACAGGGAAGGTATCGTCCATCGCGACATCAAGCCTGCCAATATTCTGATTGATGCCTTGGGGCGAGCCTATTTGGCCGACTTTGGTTTGGCCAAGGATTTGGGCGACGATTCACTCACGACGCGGGAAGGCGATTTGATCGGAACTGCTGCGTATGCTTCGCCGGAGCAGGCGTCTGGAAATGCTTATCGAGCCGACGCATCTTGCGATCTTTATTCGCTGGGGGTTGTCCTTTACGAAATGGTGACCGGAGAGCGCCCCTTTCGAGGGACAATCGAAGCGGTGCTTCAACAAGTAATCCATGATCCACCACCACCACCTCAGCGGCTCAATAGTGACGTCTCGAAAGACCTTCAAACGATCATTCTAAAGTGCTTAGAAAAGAGCTCCG
>DNWZ01000167.1 GCA_003506095.1 Planctomycetaceae bacterium
CAAAGCACGGTGATACAAGGATCGCTAGTGCACCGACATAACGAAGCGGATCATGTGCCTTCGCAGGAATATCGCGGCGAAGCAACTCGACCAAACCGATCACCGTCAATCCGACGGGAACCAGATAAAACTGAAGGTCGCTGATCGAGATCGAGGTCCACATTGCGAACATCCCAAGGTTCACAATCGCGGCTGCGGCAACCACATAACGTCGCATCCGGTGCTTCATGCCATAGATGAACAAGATCATCGCAGAACCGAAAACGGCAAGCGTTTCGAAGGCACCGTGGTTTGAAAACAAAAGACTTGACACGGAGACGATCACCGGCACGACCAGGCCATAAAGGCTAAGACTGCGAACCATGATCGCAAGCTTTGCATGCTCGCTCCAAAGCTTGGCAAGCGACAAGGTGGTCGCGGCGCTGATTACAAGTGCCACACGCAACATCGTTGGCGAGATCGGCAGGTTGTGATGGAATTGAATCCAAAGCGCCACCGCGCCGATCACCGCAAACCCACTGATCACATGTGTTTCGGTTTGTGTACGAATCGCGGCACGAAACTCGTTGATCGCCGCAATGACCAATGACACAACCACCGCAGTTTCAAGCCACGACGGCAAATCATTTGCAAAGAAGCAAACGGTAAACCACGCCACACCAATCAAGCGTAGCGCAAAACTCCACTGACGCGTAATCGCTTGATCCAATGCCGGCCACTGATGATCGAAAAAGACGACTGCCGCAACCAACCCCAGGGTCATCCAAGCGACCGAAGCGGATCCGAGCGGCGAAACCACCAAAGCGAACGGAAAGCCTTGGAATCCTGACAGCATCGCCAGCGACAGAATCGCTAATGAGCTTGCGATCGCGGCAAGTACGGCGTTCTCTCGTGGTGTGAAACTCGCCCGGCCCACCCAGCAGATCGTCGACAGTGCAATCAATGAACCGGCCATGGTTAGAGGTGCAAGGTTGATGAAACCTAACATCAACAATCCATAAGACCAAAGCGAACAGACGCTGATCAGGGTGCGATCGCTCGCATTGACGCGTCGAAACAAGATCGCAAGCATCGATGACGAAGTGATTGCGTAAACCAGTGGCAGGTTCTCATAACTGAAGAATGCTGGAAAGAACTGGCCGACGGCGATTCCTGCTGCGACCGGAGCGATCAAAACATTGCCGATCTTCACAACCGGTCCACGGAAGACAACTGCGGATGCCGCCGTTAATCCCAACATCAACCACCAAGCACTTGGGACAATCGCAATGTTCAATGTCGCAGTGGCCCACAGCAGAAGCGGCAGGTAGTAGGCTCCCACCAAGAACACAAACTGGGTAATCGCGACGTCGGCAAGCGGCAGAGCGATTGCTGAAAAACGATTCGATTGAAGAAGGCCGCTAGCGGAATCGAGTCGCAAGAATCGACCGATCGAGATATCAACTTGGCGATACTGCAGAATCGCATAGGTTGCGATTCCAATAACCCCAGTGACAACTCCGACATAGGCAAAGACATTGGTGAAGGCCAAGTCGGTGGAGAAAAGCCACATCCATCCACCAGCGGCGACAACACACCATGTCCAGAAACCACAAGCGTAGTGCTTGGATTGAGCGGTCCAGACTACTAACGATGCGGTGATAATCGCCAATGCAGCCCACTGGGCCAGTGCGGCCGGTTCGGATTCGTTGACGAAGGTCGTGGTGAAGTGAACCACCAGCCACGCAACGCTGATCACCGCTGTCACCGCACGGCCCATATCGCGAATCCAAAAACGTTGTTTCCCAGCACTCGTGTCCAAGCTCAACGAATTAGCGAAATCCGATGGCAGTTTATCGGCGATTCGGTCAAAAATGCGCGAGGCAGACAGAACCAGGCCCAACAGGGCAAGTGGCACATGCGTCCAGCGGGCATCACAGTCAGCCCACTGCATCGCATTCAAGAACGGCACCAGGGCGGCTGCGGCGAGCACCAAGGATGTAACAGTCGCAGCAAGATAAGCCCGCTCTCGAAACAGAATCGCATAGAATGTAAACGCAACGACGCTGACCGCTGTGACGATGAAGGCGGCTTTAATGTTGGTCAGCGCGATCGCAACCAACAACAGGCTTAAGATAGTCGTGTATCGCTTCAGTGGAAAACTGAACTCATGAATGTTTCGGTTGCTGAGAACGCGGCTCGCGACAGCGAATACTAACAACAGTGGCATGTAGGTCAAACCATAGAATGCAACTGGCAAGCGTTCTTCATTGATTGACGCAGCAGCGGTCGATTTCAGCGTCTGGACTAGGTCAGCAAACAAGATCGGCGACGACTGATAGCCGATTGTGATCAGAATCAATCCGGCCCAGACAAAGCTTTGGTGGCGAGTGTCTTTGGCAATCATTAACAACAAACCTGCGGCAACAAATGCCGTAGGCACGATCGCCACGGTCGAGGTTCCGGTGAAGTGGAATCCATGAAATGACAACAGCACGCCAGCGGCGATTAACAACAATCCGGCAAACAGCGGAGCGATTAAGGCCATCGGCAGTGGACGCACCAGGTCGCCGGTGCGTTGACGAAAGACGCTTGCGATCGTGCGAGTGGTCATCAGAATCGTGGCGGATAACATGACCAAGCCGAGGCCGAGCCAGTGCATCGGCACGGCACCGATCGTCTTGGTTACATACAGGGCGATCAGTTGTGTGCCCAGGATCGCAATCGGTGTGAAGCCATAAACTCGTGGCCAACGGTGTTCTTCGGTTAACCAGAAGATATGACGATTGACTTTCATAACGCCCAGCGTCATGACCAACCAAAAACCGCAAGTAAACAGAATGGCTAGCCAAGTTTGATTCACAACGGGCAAGGCACCCGCAAGGCACATCAACATATAAGCCGCCAAGAATGTCATCTGGCGGCCTTGCAGCCAATGTTTAAAGATTCGATCGGCGGCGTATGCCATGAATGCGGTCGCTGGTACCATCATCAGCAGCGTGTACAACGACGCGCTGACATCGATCGAAGCGGTGTCTTGGGTCAACGACGCCAAGGCCAGAAATCCGATCGGGATCAGGATGATGGTCAGCAGCTTTAGCACTTGCGAAGTCGAACGCAGCCCCAGCCGCTTTTCACAAAGTTCGGCTATCGCGTAGGTGGCAGAGGTGTAGCCGAGGATCGTCAAGTATTTCAGTGTGATCGGCCAACCGGACCACTTCTGGGTTACCAACATCAACGAACAACCGGCAACGATCGCCATGCCGATCATCAGGATCCACTTGATGTTCGATTCCTGAAGGAAGCTGTCGAAAAATTTCTCGAGTGCGGATCGTTGGGGACCCGGTTTTTCAGGCGACGTGGACTGCAGGTCTAAATCATTGGCCATCGTGGACACCGTGGGACAGAGGGAGTTTCGAGTGAACTCCTCAGCCCATATTCACAGCCCGTGCCACGGTCCCGAATGCTCGCCAATATCAATCCGCAAAGTGTTTTCTGCAAACGACTTGCGAAAACGCTATTGTTGCGATGTCGTGCCCGGTGCAGTCCATTCGCTGCAGGCCAACTGCAGTGCCGCCACTGCGGTCGCTGGGCTGCAATGCGAGCACCGCAGTGCAGGACACTTCCCCTTGGAAGAGTGTCTTACCGACTTTAGACCGATCTGCTTTTAGACAGTCCGCAACTGCTGTGACAAAACGTTGGTCATCATTCGCTGCAGCTCCTTAACTTTCTCGGCAGCGGATTGTACTTTCGCTTTTGCGGCGTCAGGGTTTGTGACCAGCGACAGAACCGTGGGAACGATTCGCTCGATTTCATCCTCTTTGTCCATGTCGAACAACCAATCGCGCAAACCGATGTCACGCCACATAATCCCTTTGCTGGTTTGTTCTGCAAACCTGCAGACGATCGCTGGCACGCCGTTGCCGATGCACATGATCGGCGAATGCATTTCCAGTCCGAACAAACCGGCCGAACGCGTGTAGGTGCTCA
>DNWZ01000648.1 GCA_003506095.1 Planctomycetaceae bacterium
CTGCATCATTTTGAATCTCCTACGTTGACCCAACCGCCACATTGATGGCTTTCCAAAATCGCTTCACAGATTTCAATCTCGCGGTGGCCATCGGCAAAGGTCGGAAAGAATGGCTTGGCGGAAAAATCGCCAACCTTGATATAACCATAAAAATCACGAAAAAGCTGTTTGAAGGTATCGGGAAAACCTTCATTATGCCCGCCCGGGTATGCGGCAAAACCAGCAGCCCGTTCGGACATCAGTGCCGGGTCGCGAATCAGCACTTCATTCGGGCGGTCGCGATAACCGATTTGCAATTCATTCGGCCGCTCGCTGTTCCACGACAACGACTGACGTGAACCGGCCAATTCATACTGCAAACAATTTTTTCTGCCTGCCATGACCTGCGAAACATGGATCGCGCCCTGAGCGGTAACTTGGGTGTCGCCCTGAAACTTCAGCAGCACCGATCCGAAATCCTCGGTTTGCACGTCGACCCATTCGGCGATTGGTCCATAAAGCCGCGCTGAATCGCTGGCCGATTTTCCGGTGAACGTTTCGACTTCACCACCAGGCCGGATTCGTTTCTCAAAAACCGTTTGCAAACTCGCACAGACCGATGTGACTTTCTTGCCCGTGATGAAGGTGATCAAATCGATTAAGTGGGTGCCAATGTCAGCGACCGCGCGCAACGGGCCGCCATCCTCCGTGCGTATTCGCCAATTGTAATCCGTCTGATACAGCAACCAGTCTTGCAGATAGCTGCCTGTTATATGAAACAGCTCGCCGCATTCGCCCGCCGCTACCCGCTGGGCGGCTTCGATGCACAATGGATAATATCGGATGTTGTAATTCACGCCGCAAACCAAACCCGACAGCGACGCCATCGCGACTAAGCGTGACGTTTGTTCGGAGTTCATCGCTAGCGGTTTTTCGCACAACACGTGTTTGCCGGCGGCCAGCACTGCGGCGACATGATCAAAGTGCAAACGATTGGGACTGGTGATGTGAACGACGTCAACCGATTTGTCGTCCAGCAATTCGTCGAGGTTGGTGTAACCTTTGGGCAAGCCCAATCGCGACGCGGTATGAGCCGATTTGCCGGCTGTCGAACCGAGCACCCCGGCGACGGGAATTCCGATCCGGCGCAGCGCTTCGACATGCACGGGGCCGATGAATCCGGTGCCGACAACGGCGGCGGTTAATGCTTTGCTCATCGTGCTAATCGTCGCCATAATCCAGCGGCAGTTCAAGACGGGCACGCGGATGACGAATCACTTCATCTGCCAGCGATCACCGGGCGACAGAACCGACCGCGCGTCTTTGCCAACGAGCCACTGTTTCGCGGCCTCGTCCTCACGCAAATAAGCATCCCAAAATGCCGTCGACAGCGCCAAAATCGTGTTCCAATGCTGCGGGTTTCGCTCAGTGGTTCTCGGCCCATCGCTCCGCTCGGTAAATGCGTAATGATTGGCATCCTTCAACACCAATTCAAACTTATCGCCAGGCGGCAGCGCGGGAAAAACCGCCAACCGAGACTCGGGCGTCGTGTCGCCGATCGGCGAATCGTCCTTCGTTCCGGTCATCAATAACCACGGAATCTGCACCTCGCTGAACGCTCGTTCGACAGAAACCAACTTATTCTGTGGCCTGTTGGGGCTCATCACCACGGCCGCCTTGATCCGTTTTTCGGTCAAACTGCCGCCAATCGGCTGCCGCTGGCCCGACACGGCTTGTGTCGTTACCGCACCGAACGAATGGCCCGACATGCCCAGTCGTTTCGTGTCCAGCCGACCAGCAAACGGGCCGCTTGCTTGGGCATTCAACATTTCCAAGTGATCGATCGTCACGCGAACGTCGTCGACGCGATCCTTAAAGTTTTGAACGCTTGCGGCCCCCTTGAGCGTTTGCATTCGTTGGCGCATCGGAACATCGCGCCACACCGATTCGTCACTGCCGGGGTGCTGCAAGAACACGACGGCATAGCCACGGGCAGACCAATGGCGGCCAAGGTAAGACGACCCTTCGCGGCTGCCGCCAAGACCGTGGCTGAACATCACAACCGGTGCAGCGATTTTTTCACTCGGCAAATAGACGCGAATGGGAACCTCACGTTTTCGCTTGGCGTCCTGGACCGTTAAATCGATCGGCTCGCCTACTGGCGATTTGGAAGTGTCCGGTATTGATAGCGGATTGTAAGCAGCCTGAGCAAAGCCGTTGACGCAAAGCCCTAAGCAGATCAGAGCAGCAGCCGCGCCCCCTAACACGTTCAACGACCGATGCATCGATTTCCCCTTTTTTATCTCGCGGTTTACGATGCTGAGGTCATCAACCACAGCACAACCTTAACAAAACGTTCATGTACATCGAATCAGACGGCAGCCGTAAATCGCTCGGCGATGTCGACGTCCTGTATCACGAAGGCATTTATCACCTGTTTCATCTGGTCCTACCCAACCACGATTATATCGCCCACGCGATCAGCCGCGACGGTTTGTATTGGATTCGGGTTGAGAACGCACTCTTTATTGGTCATCCCGGCTCTTGGGATGATTCCATGCTCTGGACCATGCATGTAACCCCCGATCCACACCGGCCAGGACATTGGCGAATGTTTTATACCGGCATTTCACGCCATGATCGTGGCCTGAAGCAACGGATCGGAATGGCGCGCAGCGAAGACTTATACAACTGGACTAAAGCCGACGTTTCATGGGTCCACGAAGGAAAACTGCCTCGAAAACCGCGCGACGAACCGACGAACATCGTCGCAAAGGTCGATTC
>DNWZ01000170.1 GCA_003506095.1 Planctomycetaceae bacterium
CGCCCGCCTCGCGCAGGCGTTGCCGACGCTTCGGCCTCCAGCTTCACATTCGCCGCATACGGCCAGCCAGCAGCTGTCTTATCGTAAGCAAACCGCTTGCCAGTTATCATGCTTCGCCCTCGGCGTCGCAGTGTGATGCAAGGCAGGATAGCAAATAATCGAGGCAGAAGCATAAGCATGCCAGGATGACGGCGCAGAGTCGCGATGGCACGCACATGAATGGGGTCGAAGCATGATAGCCGGCAAGCGGTTTGCTTACGATAAGACAGCTGCTGGCTGGCCGTATGCGGCGAAGGTGAAGCCCAGGCGCAGGACCGGCACCACCAGCGCTAGGCGAGCGGCGTCAGCAAACAACCTAGTTGATAAAGATCAGGCGGCCATAGCTTGGACGCATCAAGTCAGGTGGCCAGTAAAGCGAAGTTATCCTGACAGAAGGCGATGGAAAAACGTCGCCGTCTACTACGGTAATTATCACCACTTGGATCGGCTCAGTTTGCTGAAGCAAGCCCACCAAGCTATTCGTCGTACTCATCAATCCGAAATATCAACCTGTGCCGTGGCGGCGGGGTCATTCCCGCTGCGTACAATATCCTGGCAGGAAAAAGCCGTTGGATGAAGTCGCTGAATGAACGCCCAACGCGGAATTGCTTGAGCCCAGATGACTCACTGGGCTCGCTTCCATCAATCGCCATGCAGTAGATCGAACCAAAATCATTTTCGTTGAGCGACATTAGGATTGGCGTTCCGTCAGAATCTTCGCCGATTGGAAGCAAGCGGAGGGTCCACTCACCTGGCGACCCCACCATCAATTCAAACCTCCAATGAAGCGACGGCGGAATCGAGTAAAAACCGTACAGTCGATCCACTCGCTGAGGAATATAGCTATTCTTAAGGAAGTTGATATCTTCCTTTAGCTCCTGCCTTCGGCTAGTACTATCGCTCGCGTCGAGCTCATTTTCGAGCACTTCAACTAACGAAGCAGTTCCGGCACCCAGTTGGCCGGGTGACTCATCGAGCATGCAGAATCCTGATGGCCGCGGGGATCCGCCATTGATAGACACGATGAAGTCTTTATAGTCTACGGGCAAGCGTATTCCATACTGCTCTTCTAATTCATTCAGTTCGCTTGCACTAACAGGAGGATCATTGCCAGTGAACAGCACATGGCCGATTCTTTTATCGCCCATAAGTATCCATGTTCTTCATGATTGTATAAAAAAACGTTCCACCAAAATGCCCGCGATGACGAGGCCCAAACGGCAGGCTAAATGCGCGGTGAACCGGCCTCTCAACTAGCTGCATGATGCCCATGATCTCGTGGTGGTGCCAGGTGTATCCTTGCGGGCGTGGTAAACCGCGAGCGAGGTCGGCGGCAATTTCATCTTGCCGACGGCTTCCAGTTAATTTGATAAAGACCGTATTTCGCGGCCCTCGATACGAATGGCTCCCGAAGTCCGGCATTCCATTCGGCTTCACGCTTACTCGGAACCCCATTTGTCGCATCATCTCAAATGCAAGGTAAGATTCGGTTGCTGCGATGCCAGCGTCTAGAATCCTGCGAAGCGTTACCGATTTTAGTGTTGCTTGCGGGATTCGAGAAAAGTCTTTCAGTAGTTTGAATTGATAGGGAGATGCGATCACGATCGAAGGATATAGCGACTGATCCATCATGCCAAGCGTGAGGTTCAAAATGACGTTAATTCGAATCAGCTGCTGATAAATACGCACAGCAACGTCAAGGCCCTTGCTAATTCGAGTTTGTATCATGTTTACCCGGATGGATATGCTCGAAAGCATGCCTTGAATGGTAAACAGTCCCGTAGGGTCTATACCCTGCACCGGATCTCCATGCACGTACGCATACTTGTGCAATGACTGCGGATCTCGCATGTTGCCCGCAAACGGATCGAGCCGGTTGAACTGACCGTTCGCGGGGTTGTACCAGCGCGCGCGCAAGTACTGCTGCTGCACCTTGGCGTCGAAATGTTCGCCGCTGTAGCCGAGGCTGGTCAGGGCGGCGGTGGCCGGTACGGCTGCGCCGCTGGTGCCGTGGACGGCGAGCAGCTGGCCGTATGCGGCTAAGGTGAAGCCGGAGGCCGCATAATCGTTTCAAAGATCAAGATCTACAGGCCGAGCCCGAGGTAAGCGGCGTTCCGCGTTCAGCTGACATCACCAGATTGAAAAAGATCAGACGCGTCGACACGCGCGGCGCTTGCCGACTTCATTGTAGCGGTCGGCGCCACGTAAATGTCGCGGCTACGAGAAATGTGTGGCCGATTTTTTTCGTCCGGCCGGCATCGGCTCGACGTGCCGCTGCGGTGGAACTGCGTCTGCCCTAGCCCGCTGAATCGGAAGCCCGTCCACTGTGGTCGGCGCACGAGCACCTAGAGCACGCCGTTGCAGGCAGTAGCTGCTGCTGCCCGCTCCAGGCGTCGCCTGTGGGATGCGTGCGCTCGTGCACCTCCTGCAATCGGCCGAGCGTCATGTGCGTGTAGATCTGAGTCGTGTCCAATCGCTCATGACCGAGATACATCTGAAGGCTGCGTAAATCCGCCCCGTAATGAAGCATCATCGTTGCCGCCGTGTGACGAAGCAGGTGGCACGCGCCCGCTTTTTCGATTTCAGCACCGACCATGTGGCGTCGCACAATCTGGGCCAGCCGGTTCCTCGTCAACCGCGCACCTGTACGCCCGACAAATAGCGAGGGCTCACGGTCGCGAATCAAGAACGTGGGGCGGACCTCCCGGAGGTACTTTTCGAGCCAACCGATGGCGCGACTGCTGATGGGTGAAAGCCGATCTTTCGCCCCTTTCCCACAGCGAATATGGATCACCTTGCGACACGCATCGATGTCAGGCAGGTCCAGCGCTCGCAGCTCGGACGCCCGTATCGCCGTCGAATAGAGCGTCTCCAGGATCGCGCGATCGCGCAGCCCCATGGCTGTTTCCACGTCGGGTTGTTCCAGCAATCGCCTCACTTCCGTTTCAGTCAAAACCACGGCCAGCTTTCGCCTAGGCAGCCGAGGCAGGAGGAGGCTTTTGGACAAATCCTCGCTTACGAGTCTCTTCTGTCCGAGCCACCGCGTCCACGCTCGCAGGGCAAGCAAATGCTGGGACTGGGTTGAGACCTGCAGGTTCTTCTTGGTCCTGGGCGTTCGGTAGGCGTGCAGGTAATAGCGGTACTGACACATCGCCACGCCAGTAAGGCTTTCGGTCGCATCCATGCCCAGGCCGATCGACCAGTTAGTAAATCGCCGGAGCCTTTGCTTCAGTCCTTCCACGGTCCGCGGCGAGTAGCCTGAGACGCGGAGTTCGAGCAGAAAGGCGTCAGCCAGAGAGACCAGAGTTTGTTGCGAGGCGTTCATAATTTTCCTCTTTTATAGACGGCGATTTGGGACCGACTCACTGTTTTTTTGGCGGCTCGACCTGGAGTCGTCACTTGCGAGAGTCGGCTTGACAGGCAACGCGATTAGGCCAACCATCGGTCAATCCGCCGATTCCGCGTGAAGTCGGTTTGCCCCCTTGTTCTTCCCGCTCCCAATGCCGCCGACTTTGACCGCGTGTCGGTGCTGGGCAGCGAAGAGTCCGCGCTACGGAATCGGCTGGCGTACTGCGCAACGAGTATGCTGGCCAACAAACAGTCGCTGCGAGGAGGATGTCGTGACCATCGAAGTGCTCAGGCTCGGAGGCGTAACCAATCAGGCCATCGCCTGGTAACCCGCCATCACCGAGGGCCATGCCGCGAAGTCATTCGGTCGATTGCCATGCCTATCCGAGCAACGGTGATTGGAAATCGTTGACTGTCGGGAACGGCCCAGGAAGTGCATCGCAGCCCAAAAAAGTAGAGAGCCGGTGAAATGCGTCTTTGTCGGAAACGTCTAATACCAAAAGATCGTTGGGCCGGTTCGAAAAGTACCACGCAACATTTCGGATGTGCGTGTCATACACGTAGGACCAACGATCCGCGTTAAACTGATAGGAGCCATAGACGACACTGTCGATCCACTGAGCGAAGTGACGCCAGAACGGCGCATTGATAGACTCCGGACCCTTGATTCCCGAATTCGCCCAATGCTTCGCACAAGACGCAAGCCACAATTGCTTGTTCCTCACCGTCAGCACAAACCTACTTCCTGGGTACAACGAATCAAACTGGGCATAATAAGGCACGACCGGGGTATCCGTTAGGCCATCATATTTTTCGAGGATCGAGAGTCGGTAATTCGCCATCAGCAGTTCGCAATATGTCTGGTAATCCTGCGGATACCACTTAGTACGAATGCCGAGCATATTCAACGCGGCAGCTAAACTTTTCGTACCAGTGCGGCTTAACCCGATGCCGAAAACTTTACTGTTGGTCACGGCGATGTGCTCTTTTTGGCGGTGAGCCGCATTACAACGGGGCCTCGCGGAGACACCTGCTGAGTGGGTATGATGAGTGACGGACTCATTTTACGCGGAAATGCCCTGATCCGAAACGTCCAATGAGCCCTCTTTCAATTAATCGTTCCGTGGCTGCGATCGGCGGGTAAAACTCGCGAGGATTGTTTCTCGCTACCTGGCTGGCTAAACTCCGGTCTCATGCTACCGCGGCGAAGCGGGCAACCGAATTGGGTGGCTGCCCCTATCTGCGAAGTCACGCCTGGATGCGACAGATCCGCTACCCCAGCCACACGCTTCTGTACTGCGGCCGACAGCAGCGATACATCAGATTTGCGATTCGATTACCATTTATGAACTGAGCGGGGCCTAGCAATGGACGTTGCACTTCTCATACCGACAACAAGCCGCGGTCGGAACTTCAAGACGATCGATGAATCACTTCTTGCTTGCAGGCTTGTGGCAAGCCTTCGCCCAAACGCCAGGCAATACTGTACGCTTTACATCGGCTACGACGAAGACGATGAGTTTTACGTCAGCCAGCATGCCTCCTTAGTTCAATTGCTCGACCAGTTTGGCATACGGGCTTTTGTCGGCGCGATCTCCAATCCCATCGATTGAGAGGTTAGGTGGCGCAGCAGCGACCGGCAGTTTACCATCTTCGATCACGTGTGATCCTTCGGCAGCTACTTGTTCGGCCCCTTGCCGTTTCCGTTTCCACCACCACCGCTTCCACCGCCCTTCTTCGTGGAGATGACGGTTACCTCCTGGCTCACCGCGAAGGCTTGGCCATCCTGCAGGCTGCCGGACAAAATAGCGTGAGTGTCGCCTACTCCCAGATTCGTCCGCTTGGTTTCGAAGCGGACGACCAAATCGAGATGGCCATTGTCGGAAATGTCTTTCAGCTCAAAGACGACTGTGACCGCACGCCCTTTGCCGGAAGTTTCAACGGAACTTTCGGTCCCGGTTTTGCCAAACCGTAAGCTGGCGATATCGATCTGTTGGACGTTAAAATCATCTCGACCAAGAATCGCAACGGTGATCCAGCCGTCGGTGGCCAGGTCGATCGTATTGGTCGGATCATCGGGCAGGATGTCGATCTCGATCGTTTCCTCCGCCGCCTGAACGATTAAGGTCACTGTCGCTGGTTCGCTCAGCAGTTTTCCGTCGCTGGCGCGATAAGTGAAGGAATCGATACCGAAGTAATCCTGGTTGGGCTGGTATACGAAGGAGCCGTCGGCGTTTAACTGCAGCGTGCCGAAACGCGGCCCCTCAACAAGGATTGCTGCCATGGTGTCTCCTTCACGATCGGTGTCGTTGGCCAGTACACCAGGGGCGGCAACCTCAAGCACGTGATCTTCGGTCAAATCGTATCGGTCATCGATCGCAACCGGGGCCTGGTTGACTACAGACACCGTGAGTGACACTGTTGCCGTATCCAGTGCACCCCAAGGATCGGTCACCTGATAAACGAATGCATCATCGCCATAAAAGCCTGGATTGGGTTCATAGACGAATGAACCATCGGGGTTCAACTGCAGCGTTCCGTTTTGCGGGCCGCTGACGAGTGAGGCGATCAGCGTTTCGCGGGCGTCGTCGGGATCCTCGTCGTTGGCCAACACTCCCATCGCCGCATCGACGGCGAGAATCAGGTTCTCATCGATCCCATAACTATCATCGATCGCCACGGGCGGCAGGTTGGTGGCGGGATCCTCCGGTTGGACTTCGTAGGAACCAATGTCGCGAGCCGCTCCGGCGGGTCGTGGTTTTCCACGCTGGTCGGTTCCAAACCCTGAAACGCCGACCCCACCATCGATCGCCGGACTGCTGCGCCGCAACGCATGTGTTTGGGTCGGGCCGCCGTTATCCGCCAAAGGGCCGATCTTCGGATCAAGTGGCCACTGCGACGTGCCCACAGCATCGCTGCTAACAAATCCGCCGCCGCCGGCGTTACTGCCAATCAGGTTCCCACCGCCGCTGCTCACGCCATTGCCGACATCCGGGCCGCTGCCGGCCTCGTTCAAGGCAACAATCGAATTGGACAGCGTCGAGGTGCCGCCGCCATGAAAAATCCCGCCGCCACTGTCGGCACGATTTTCGACAATCGTGTTATGCACCGAGACGAGCGTCGCACCGGAACCCGAAGCGGGGCCCGTGAAGATTCCGCCGCCCCGGAATGCTTCGTTACCGCTGACGGTGCTGTTGCCGATGTTGAGATTAGCGCCAGCGTTGCGGATCGCACCGCCATCGCCGACGGCCGAATTGCCGGAGAGTGTTGAACCGAGGACGCTGGCGCTGTTTCCAGTTGTCAAATCGATTGCTCCGCCGCCCGCAGATGCTTGATTATCAATGAACGAACTCTCGGTAATGGTAAGTGTGCCGCCGGTGGCATTGATCGCACCGCCGTGGCCGGCCGAGTTTCCGGCGAAGCGGCTTCCGGCGACCGTTACGGTCGTGGTACGCATTGAGATCGCACCACCGGTTAGGTTGCTGCGATTGCCGACAAACTCGACATCGGTAAAGTTCGCGGCACCGAACGCCGCGACCGCGCCGGAGTTTGCCCCGAAATTGTCACGAATGACGCTGCTGCGAACATCGACTGCTCCGCCGAAGGCAACCTGGATGGCTCCACCGTGAGCCCCGTCACCGCCGATCACGGCGTGTCCGCCGGTTAAGGTAACGCCTTCGAGCGTCAGCGACGCACCGGAGTGCACATCAAAGATACGGAACAACCCGCCGGCATCGATCACGGTCTTATCTTTCCCGGCCCCGACAATGGTGATTTGACTGTGAATGTCCAGATCGGTCCGGTAGGCGCCATCGGCGGTAAAAGCGGGGGTATTTATCGTTAGCAGATAGGTCCCTTCAGACAATTCGATGCGGTGGCTGCCGCCTTGGGCGTTTGCCTCCATCACTGCGGCCCGCAAGCTGGTATTCCCGCTGGCGTCGAGGGCTTCACCATCGCCAGGGATAGTATCGATCGTGTCTGAAAATGAATTGACGATAAACGCGGCGAGTTGCAGACGAGGCTCTAATTGCTGTACGCGGAGACGTCGGCGTCCAGGCCGAGATGCCCGGTCCTTAGCAAGGCCACGGCGTACATCCGCTGACGTTTGGAATATAGCGCGAAGCATTGATGCGTCTCCAGTGAAAAGTGGGGTCTGAAAGGAAACCAGCAGAAAAGTAACGCTGGTTCTAGCAGATCCCAGTTGGTTAATCAACGTTTACTGCCACCGGACGCTGGCGCACCGCGCAGACGGTACTAGAGCGCTCGACCCAAAACATGTCGGCGACGAGGTGCTGTGAGTTTCACCATCTGCGTTGTGTCGGAAATTGCTCCCGATGAACGCTCCGAAAATGATCTCGCTGGAGACATGGAAATTAAAAAGCAGCAAACGATGACGCTGGCTAGGTTTTAAGCACATGTTGATCACGCCGCAGCCTGGTACGACTTCAAGTGCCCGCGATGCTGGGTGTGGCGGACGAGTTTGTCTTTCGCCAGATCGGTCACCGGCGGGCCGTCACACTCCCGAAATGGAGGTTGTTTCCGGCCGCTCACAGGAACAGGCTGAGCGTTGCCCCCCAGTCTACAAAAGCAGTGCTGATCGCCACTCTTCTCATTGCGTGTTAACCAGCATGGCGAATAGTTCGCGACCGGTACGGGAGTACCGCACCGGTCCTGGACTCGTAAAGCCTTTACCGGAAACGTTTTAGATGCAAAATCACGGGATTTGCCGGTCTCGATATTGCTGACAGAAAAATGGCGTCTGTTAAGCTAATTTTCCGTAACGCGGCACACTCAGAGCACCCCCACCGAACCGGTCTTGAAATCGCCAAGTCCATGTGATATCTTGGTTTACGGCTTTGAGGGTTGGTCAAAAGGTTCGTATTCAGGGTTGGTACGGGGAGCTTTCGTCAAAGTTCGAACTTTGACGACCAAAAGACTTAACGCCCGGCGTCGAGAGATCGACCGCCGGGCGTTTTTCGTTTCTACCCAGTCTTTCGCGGGTTTTCTACGTTTTTCGCGGTTCGACGCCCCAAACCTCCGCGATCTCTGTTTGCAGAGAGATTTCCGTCTCTCGAACGCAACCTTCAAGGTTACGTCCGTCGGTGCGAAAAATCGGTCCCGAACTCTCTGACTCTCTCTTTTCGGGGGCCTCCAGAGTTAACACGGAGTTCTCGTTCGGAGTTCGGATGAGAACGTATTCGAACCTTTGTTGCGTGATTCGCGGTCTATGGCTCTAATACCCCTCTGGCGACCATTGCAGGCTAGTTCTCATTGTGCTCGGCAGATGGCGGAAGTATTCAGGCGATACAATAATTGGTTTGGTTATGGGTAAATGGTCAGTGCGAGCACTTGAAATGCAGTTCGGTAGACACAGATGTTAATGACGGATGATCTAGCTCAGCGAATTGCGAACGATTTCAAAGGCCAAAAGCTAGACGGTTACACCATTGAGGGCCTCCATGCCAAAGGCGGTACAAGCGTAGTCCTGGTTGGTTCAAATGGCCACAAACAAGCTGCCATCAAAATCTACGCACAAGAGCTGTTCCAGAAATCTGATGCCGAGAAGGAGCGGATCGAACGGCAGGTCGAGAAACGGCACCTGATTCACCCCAATCTTGTAAAAACGTATTGCGCGGGCGTGCACTTAGGCTATCACTATTTGACGATGGAGTTTGTCGAAGCCCCAACATTAGAAGAGGTTGTCCAAGATTTGCCGCGTGAGAAGATTCGTACGGTAATTCAGCAGATAGCTGCGGCCGCACTCTTCATGCACGCAGATATGCAACAGGTACATAGAGACATCAAGCCTGCCAACGTTGCCGTCAGATTAGAAGATTTTAATGTTACGCTCCTCGATCTAGGTCTGGTTCGTCCCGTAAGTGGTGCGACAATCACCGATCAAGGCTCCGTCCATATCAGAGGCACGAAAGAATATGCTCCACCTGAACTACTGGACAACTTGGTGCAATTAGATGAACAAGGCTGGCTTGCCGTAACTTTCTATCAACTAGGCGCAACGCTTTATGAGATGCTAACGTTGAAGCCCCCATTTGCGGAGCTTCAAGGCGATGCATTACTAAGAGCCATTCGTGAAGTTCCACCAAACATCGACTTTACCGATGCACCAGCGGATCTCGTTAAGCTCTCCCTTGATTGTATGCATAAGGACCCACGTCAACGACTTTCCCTCGTGAACTGGGAGCGATTCCTTAACACTCCGATTGTTGGTGATCAGCTGTCACAGCTAGAAGAGCTTTTAGGAGCTTTGCATAGAACAGACACCACAATATTGAACTTTCCAAAGGGAGCTGAGTTGCAACACCGTCTAAAACGGACGTTCACAGAGCTTGCGCATGAAGTCGAGCTAGCTATTCGGTCCTTCATGTCAGGGAAGGAACTGGTGTTCCCCAACTACACGATCGCACGACGTGAAGACTTGGAATCGGATACAACGTCGATTTTAGTGGTCGAAATTGAGTATGGAGCACCTCAAAAACCAATATCAGTATGTTCCGTTATATCGACAGAAATCACTGACGCAAGTTCAAGGTCTTGTGTTTGCTCCTTGTCCACCTCCGTCGGTCAACCCCTATCGCGAACCGACAAACGGCAATTCAGATCCTTCTACGAAGGCGTTTTTGTCCTAGAGCAATTCTCGCTTTCTGTGCGAGAAGAATTGGCGAGGGACTTAATGCAAATATTGAGGCATACCAATGAATAATGAGTGGTGGCTCAACTTAACTAAGCTAGATTCTGAGCAAGGCGGGATACTCAACTTACCGCTGGACCAGGACCATTTGATACTTGGACCGCCCGGTAGTGGGAAGACAAATCTACTGCTACTGCGTGCCAACTACGTCTCAAAAGTTACGCCCAATATTCTCGTCGTAGTGCTTGGAAGAACGCTGCGTGAGTTTCTTGCTCGTGGGTCCGATCAATACAATTTTGATGTCGAGAAGTTGAAGACAAGTTCGAAATGCTTTTATGATCTTCTTAGAGAGTATGGGCACACAGCCCCCGACGTCAATGTCCCTTTCGATCAAGTTAGGCGCGAACTCGTTGAGAGAGCACGCGCACTACGAGCAAGCCTGGATTATCCACCTTATGATGCGATATTCCTGGATGAGGCACAAGACTTTCTGCCCGAGGAAATCGACGTGTTTCGAAGCTTATCGAACCGTATCTTTGCAGTTGCGGATTCAAGGCAACAGCTTTACACGGGCGGTTCAGGCGTTTCAAGTTTGCAATCGGCATGTGCAGTTCATCGACTTCGTTACCACTATCGAAACGGAGTTCAGATTTGCCGAATAGCAGATTCAATTGGCAAAGGAATGGCTTCCTATGAAAGGACGCTTCCCACCTGCAGATATCCCGAGGGTAGCTTACCAAGTTTTTTCGAATGGAAAGAATTAGATTTCGATGGGCAAGTTGCAACCATAGTGAAACAGCTTCAAATTCAAACTAAAGCATTTCCGGGTGAAATGCTCGCAGTAATTTGCCCTCGAAATTCCGACGTCGATCGCATGGGTGACGCGTTGTCGAAGACGGCACTTGCGGAGATGGTTGTTAAACAATCGTCGGCTGACGGTTACTCAACGTTCGACGTGAAGGTTCCAATTTGCCTAACCACGATGCATGGTTGTAAAGGACTTGAATTTCGAGCGGTACACGGTGCGATGATGGATTCTCTAAAGCGATTTCCCCTGCAGCGCAACCTAATTTTCACCCTTGCAACTCGTGCCAAGACGTCATTGGCGATCTATGGCGATCCCATACCACCATTCGTGAAGAGTGCCATTCTGTCAGTCTCGCCACCAGAAACTCTGCCCTCAATCAATCTGGCTTTTGGGGGTGACGAATAATGATCATAGTTAGTGGCGAGCGCAACATATTGCTGAGACTGTTTTCGCGGCAACTCACTCCGGCCGCTCACGGGCGAGTTATCGATTCAGCCAAAGAGATACCACACGAAGAAGTTGTTGCAATTTATCATGATGTGGATAACTCGCAATCTTTTCCTGATACTTTGATAATTGAAACTCCCAATATCCAAGAGTTTTTTGCCTGGTCGAGTACTTACTTACCTCAGTGGTCACCACTTTCATCAAACATTCGCATCCTCTCGCGAGATCAAATCGACAGGCTAGAAAGAACTCGCCAAACGGCAATTCCACAACGCTTCTTGCGAGGACTCTTTTGCCTTACGGTCGGTGAACTATTTTACGAATGGCGCATGGCCAAAGGACAAGCTTCGCCTAGCTTGTTGTCTCTCAGGAGCACGTTTGGCTACGCTGCAACCAATGCACTCCTTCTGGGTGAGTATTGCCTCAATAACCTACTTGCTAGATGGTCAAGAACTCAGCATCTTCTTCAGTTAAACCCGCGCCGAATGAACTCAAATACGCTGAAGAATATCTGGTCGCCATTTTTTTTGATGGCAGAATCAGCTTCTTTAGAGAAGGCTATGTCAGTGGAGGCGATTGCGGCTGCAATTTCTGAGGGCTCGCAAGGCAAACTGTTTGATGACAGGGCGTTTGGTGATTTAGTAAATCCAAGAGGCCGTCGTGAGGATTTCGTTGTTGAGCTCGAGAGGTTTATCCGCACAACAAGATTCGACAATCCAGTTGATTGCTTCTGGGCCGCTACCGTAGCTTCGAAAATGTCGTCTGCACCTCTTACGCACTTTGATGTCCTCGGTGACATGACGAACTCAGAGCCTCGTATTTTGCTTTGGTATGCCTTTCTTAGCGGCATGCTTGCCAATGAGCCAGCCTCCAAAGTAATTGAGCGACTTCTATTTCAGTTGGAGGGTGACCTGCGGTCTCAGCTTAGATTAAAGCCGGACATTACTCTTGATGAACTAGAAGTCATTATGAAGCCAGACTCTCAAATTCCAGAGTGGGTGGGGATTGGCGCTCGCTTTGTTAATGTTGAAATAGAGCCGGGAGTTTGCTCTTCTTTTCGATTACGTGCTCCCACCACAGAGCATAGCGGCCTGCCCTTAGCAACCATAGACGATAAGCGTCTATTCGAACAATTGCTTACTCAACTCCGTGATGTCTTTGAAAGAAAGGCAGCGACTCCCACGACTTCCTCTACCAACGACATCAACCCTCGAACGTCAAAGACAAGCCGAAAGAAGAAAAATTGAAGGCGACAGTAGTAGTCATTGCGAACAAATGGTGGGAGGTTACGCCTTTGATGGCTGTCTTGCAGCACTGCAGGAGCATAAAGCCTGAATTCTCTGCTTGTCCCTTTGTTTTTAACGTTCTAGATTATACGCCACCGCATGCGGCCACTAAGGAGAAGCCCCGATTGCGGCTTCAGTTCGACAGCACCAGAATCGATGTGTGGTGTATAGAGGATTTGATTCCTGAAGGTAGGGACACTTCGTATACCGCAGAAAAGCTTACTGCAATTCAGCTTCTGAAAGAGCGACATATAGATCCCGGCAGTCTAGTAATCGCTTTTGGTACGGCAGCGAGTCCTAACGCAGACTTTGCGGGAAGTGTTGTCGTTGGCTGCAAGGTCTTTGTCACGGACGCAAAAGAGGACGACAAAGGTTCTCCCACAGCGTCGATTTCCGATAAGCTGAATAGCATAATCGGCTCGTCGTCGGGTGAGATTTTGATAGGTTCAATTAATCAAGAACGCATCAACGATGCGGAGCTGAGGTTTTTAAGTGCGAGAAACGGTGCGGCGGTAGTTCCGAAGCTCTTCGCGAGCCCCACAAGCGTTTCCGTTGGAGTAGTGAATGTTTCGAATAACAAAGAATACAAGAAATGGGATAGTGCTGCACTAGAGCGATTCGCGGTTGTGGCGGGCGGATCATATACATTATCCATGGATACGACACTCGGGCTCGTGAGACTTAGCCTCAACAATCCATTTTTATTCATTGCGGGGATTGCCAATCGAGTCGGATTTTTTAACGAAGAGGTTGGTAATCGCAAATATTCTCAGAACTTCGCCGCAGTTCACAACGCTGCAATTTGTCTCGCATGGCTCCTGCCGGGTTTCTGCGATAACACGAACGATTGAAAAATTGTCTATCAACGATCACCCACGTAATTCCACTTTTCGGGATCGTTTCGATCGATTTCGAAGTCATCCCATTTGAAGCGATTGGCGTCTGAGATCTTCGCAAGCATACCTACGACCTTCTCCCAATCGGGGCTTGAGTCCGCATTGTCCCAAATCAAGAGGTTCGAGTTTAAGGTAACTGCCAAAATACGCAGCAGAACACTCGTGTTAGCCCCGTTATCCAGAGGGATTGGCCGCTCGGCAAGATGCTGAATCGAAATCTTCGTCGCGCCTGTTCGGTGTATTCGATGAGGGACGAAACGCTCAAACTGTGGATGTACATCCACTGCTTGATCACCAGGCAGCGAGCGAAGCTGATGCGGTACACTGCTGGCCGTTCCTTCAAAAAAGACCTTCGCTAGTTGCTCGAAGGCCCAGATGAATGCAGTCACATGACAATGCAATGACAAAACAAATGGAATATATCCTGGTTCGCAATCTCGACTGTCCCTTTCAATTGAAAGTACGTAAACGAAATCATCGTACGGTGTTGTAACACAAGCGTGGCCGAATGCATATGAAACAAGCTGATTAAACTGATCGCTAAACTTCTCAAATACCTCTGTGTCAATTCCTTTCTTGTCGTTTTGAGTCGGAAGTCGAATAGGGGCTTCGTAAGTCGCAATCTTACTTAGCTGCAAAGACTGCCAATTGAGCTTTTCAGTTCGCTCGGGTGGCAACGCGAGTTCATCTCGCGCTCGCCTCTCTGCTTCTCCTTTCAGCCTCAATAGTTCTTGGACAGGAAATCGAACTTCGTCATCGTCTATCAGTTTTGCACATCCCGTGCACAACCAGATGCCATTCTCGATCGATCTGCGCTGCTCTTTCGTTTGGCTAGCATCGAAGCGGGGTCCGCCAGGCGACGCAGCACAAATGTGTGCTGCAACTCCAATCATCACTCTGCCGTCGGCTTCCGTCGCGGGGCCAGCGGTTGGTGACTTACAACGTGAACACCGCATGCATACCCGAGCTGCAAGCGTATCTTTGGTATCCTTGCTGAAATCATCCCGTCGATTTGGCATAAGTGGACATTGCCCCGATTCTTTCCCGTTCCAATAGTCCCTTGAAAGCTAATGCACTTTCTAAGTTTTCTTCCGCACCCTAATCCGTCGTTTCGAACCCGCACCGGGTATTCCTACAGATAGATGCGGCTGTCGTGGCTGCGAATGTCTGTCTTCGAGCCGCCAATTATAGCGGCGTTGAGCATGGAGGTGCGAGTTGCTCGCCGTTTACCAAAGCAACGCTGTTCCGACTCCTCACCAATGTGACCTACATTGGCAAGCTTGGCTACAAAGACGAAGTGAACGAAGGGGAGCACGACGCGATCATATCAACGGACGTCTGGCAGAAGGTTCAATCGCTTCTGAGGCGCAACGGCCGAACTGGCGGCGTTGAGGCGAGAAACAAGTTCGGCGCGATGCTCAAAGGAATCCTGCGATGTGCTTGCTGTGACTGTTCGATGACGCCGACGCACACGACCAAGAACGGATCAAAACGCTACCGTTACTATGTCTGTATGAAGGCCCAGAAGCGTGGCTGGA
>DNWZ01000681.1:0-548 GCA_003506095.1 Planctomycetaceae bacterium
CGCGTTCGCTGTCGTCTCACCGAGGTCGCCAACTTCTTCACGTTGCGCAAGTCGGATGGTGGCTACATCCAAGTGGGCACCAATCCGCCGAAGACGCTCGCCGAGAATATCCTGGCTCAAGAGGATTGGGAGCTGCCACCTTTAGCTGGCGTGGTTCGCGCTCCGATCCTTCGAGGCGATGGCACGATCTGTACAACTCCGGGTTACGATCCCACATCAAGGTTGATGTATTGTCCTGATCCGTCGCTAAATCTGCGACCTGTCCCCGAGTATCCCTGCGGAGAAGAGGTCCGCGCGTGCGTGGATATTCTTCTTCAGGTCATCGACGAGTTCCCATTTGTCGATGATGCGAGTCGCGCTAACGCACTAGCGATTCTTTTCTCAATACTCATGCGTCCGGTCATCAAAGGTCATGTACCGCTCGCGATCGTGGACGCACCTATGCAAGGGACGGGTAAGTCGTTGCTGATTACCGCGCTGGCGAAGATTGCTGTTGGCAACGTTTCGTCCGAGTCGATTCCCACCAAACAGAATGAGGATGAGTGGCG
>DNWZ01000681.1:588-1015 GCA_003506095.1 Planctomycetaceae bacterium
CCGATGTTGGCTGCAACGCTGACATCGCGTGAGATATCCGATCGCCTACTCGGTGGTAATCGGATCGTAACGCTTCTGTCGCGGGTTGTGTGGGCAGCCAGCGGGAATAACCTTCGCGTTACTGGTGACCTACCACGACGCAGCTACAGCATTCGCCTCGATGCTAATGCGGAACGGCCATGGGAACGCACTGGCTTTCGCATTCGCGACCTTGAGCAGCACATCGATGAGCACCGTGGCAATCTGCTCGCTGCAGCGCTGACGATCATCAGAGCCTGGTACACCAATGGGAAACCGACGATCCCGATTCCATCGCTCGGCAGCTTCCAAGAGTGGGCGGACACGATCGGTAGCGTTCTGGCGTTCGCCGGCATCCCTGGCTTTCTGACCAACCTTGAGCAAACGCAAGTCGTGCAAGACGAGTCGG
>DNWZ01000681.1:1164-4209 GCA_003506095.1 Planctomycetaceae bacterium
GTCTTCAACGGCCGCAAACTGAAAGATGCGGGCGTCAACGCGAAAACCCATGTGCGCCTGTGGCAGCTGGTCAACATGAGCGCACCACCAACGACTCTTTTCGACATGGAGGGTGGCGATGATTCTACAAACGTTTAGCGGCGAGGTTAGCGAGGACATTTTTCAGATCCGCAATCGTCGTGATGCGTTGAATTGCGCCACTTGGAGCGGTGCGCTCAGTGCATTTGATGTTCGCAATTTGTCTGCGCGCAAGTGTGGTTCGAGCACCTTCCGTGAGCCTCGTAATTTATTCGAAATCCGTTCTAAGTCCTGTGTTTATGGATGCTTAGATACGTTTCGCCGATGGTTGCCATTGGCGAGGTTAGCGAGGTTAAGCGAGGTTATGGTTTTGGGCATAATCTCGCCCTGCAAACCCCTTAAAACATTGGTGTTTTTATCAAAAGCGAGGTTAGCGAGGTTATTTCCTCCTATGCTCACATGTACGCACGCGTGCGTGCGCATGCGCGTAATAAAAAATCACGCATATAGAAACGGGCTGAAAATAACCTCGCCTAACCTCGCTAACCTCGCCAGCGGGTTTTCGAGCGACTGCGCGCGACTCTCGCCAGCCATCAACCTTCCCGCGACGTTGCCCCACGTCGCGAGTTCTCTACCAAGCTGCCCAACGAGCCGCACTTCGCGCCCAACGCGTCAGTGGGCCAACGGTGGCCTCACGGCGCGTCTGCCAGAGTGGCACTCGAACGTTAGGAGCAATCAAAAAACTTTAGGTACTCCCAGCCCAACACCGCAAACCTTGGGTCGTGGGAACAGCCGCGCTAGTAGGCACAGTTTCTATGTTTTGTCCGAGTGTAGGAAAGGGAACATGATTTCAAATGAAAAACAAGGATTGGGACGCCTGTTTGGAGAAAGCGATTTCTCATGCAATATCGCGATCGAAGCAGAGGCAGAATCTTGCAGATCCCATGCACCGAGCCCTGACTTGTTGCATCACAGCGCAAGTGATCCGTTGCGATCGATTCCAGAATCGCAAGCCACGGAACAAGAAGGTCCTTCAACCTGCACCGTCCAATTGGGATTCCGCTTTGAGGAAAGAGTTGAATCGAGTGATCCTTCTGGAACGCAATCGATTGAAAAAAGACAGCTTGGAGTATGCGTTGAGGCTTCGCTTGACATCCTGGAAAGCAAGGGCCCAGCACTTCCAGCTGGTCTCATCTTCCGACCCTCCAGTCTAGTTCAACTATTGAATTCCACTGGGCTTGGGGAAGTTATCAGCGAACGCCAGCTATATCGACACCGAAAGCGTGCGCCAAAGATCAATTCAGGTACCAAGCGTATCGACTTGTTGGCTTATTGTGCCTGGCTGCATCTGCAACGTCACAAACCAAAGGCCCAGGTGCGAAGACGTCGAGTTGGCAACCTTGAAGTCATCACCCTTGGTGAGCTTCGTCGAATCCTGAAAGCTCAGAATCATCGTTGCGCTCTAACCAACGAAATACTGACTGCAGAAAACCTATCACTCGATCATATCGTGCCGCTTGCTGCTGGTGGCGACTTCTCTGAATCGAACTGCCAACTCGTTACTGCGGAAGTCAATCGCGCTAAGAACACCATGCTTATGAGCGACTTCATCGAACTTTGCAAAAAGGTAGCTCTACACGCCGAGAGCCAAAACGTTCCCAAAAACTCTACCAAAGGAGACCCAAAACATGAGTGACGTAAAGCCTGCTCGCGATCGTTGGAATGATGCAATCGTCCCAGCGGCGCGAGGACTGGAAAGCTTCTTCTGGAAGCTCGCTTGGTTCGTCGTATTTCTGGCACTGCTGTTCGGAGGCGAGTGCCGTCGGATGCTCTTACCAGAAAGGATGCCCAATGATCATGTCCGTCCAGCAGACATCGAGTCGTCGGATCTGCTTGATCTGCGAACGCCGGCCGCGAGCCGGCAATGACGACATCTGCGATGAGTGCACGTCGCTACTCATTCGCGAACACCAGAACCACCGGCGGGAGTATCTGCAGTGGTCAAAGAAGCCGGCGGATCGTCGGCGTCGAATCTACGGTCCACGCGAAGGCGATGAGGCCACACCGTTTCAAGAAAATCATATTCGAGCCATGGAGGAACGTTCATGCTAACGATTGAACTACGAAGAATCGGAGACATCCGTCCTTACCCCAACAACCCGCGAACGAACGACAACGCAGTCGAGGCAGTCGCAGCGTCGATTCGTGAATACGGTTGGAGACAACCGATCGTTGTCGACTCCGATGGAGTCATCATCTGTGGTCATACGCGATACAAGGCCGCGCTGAAACTTGGCATCGACCAAGTGCCAGTGCATGTTGCGACCGACCTATCGCCGGAGAAGATCCGAGCTTACCGCATCGCTGACAACCAGTCGGCAGACCTAGCAGATTGGAATTACGATCTCTTGCCGATCGAGCTGAAGGAACTGGGCGAAAGCGGATACGACCTGGGTCTGCTCGGCTTCGATGCGGATGAACTCGCCAAGCTGCTCGACACCGGCGTCAACGAAGGGCTTACCGATCCAGACGATGTGCCCGAGCCGCCAGACGAAGCGGTTACTCAACCAGGCGATCTTTGGATCCTCGGTAACCATCGGTTGCTCTGTGGGGACTCCTCCTCGCCGGCAGACCTCGATCGTCTGCTGGGGGGCGCTGTGATCCATTTGTGCAACACAGATCCTCCCTACAACGTCAAAGTGGAGCCGCGATCGAACAACGCGATCGCTGCGGGTTTGTCTTCGTTCTCGAACGACGCGGCATCGGGCCGGCTGAAGCAAGGACAAGGCAACGCCGCTTCGTTTGGTGTCGATCATGAGACTGGCAAACCGAAGCATGCTGCGACTCATAAGAAGCTTCGACCAAAAGATCGGCCGCTGGCGAATGACTTCGTCAGCGACGAAGCGTTCGACAAGCTGCTTGATGATTGGTTTGGGAACATTGCCCGAGTCTTACTGCCAGGTCGCTGCTTCTACATCTGGGGTGGCTACGCCAACTGCGGAAACTATCCACCGGTGCTGAAGAAGC
>DNWZ01000205.1 GCA_003506095.1 Planctomycetaceae bacterium
GTTCCTTTCTTGACCAACGAATTGTCATCCACCAAAACCTGAGAAACGACCCCGGCGACTTGCGGAGCCACCTGCACAACGGGGGCTTGAACGTAAGCATCCGAGACAATCGGGGCGTAACGCCCAATGGCAAACCAAACAAACACCATCGCGAAGATAGGAGGAAGGGGAAGTATAAACTTCCATAGTGGCGTTAACGGAATCCACTTGAAATGAAAAAATACCAAGTAGACTGGCAAGACGTAGAAAAGCAAGATTATCAACAGCATGTCAATGACCCTCGATGAGTGAACTCCAAATCTTTCATTTCCAGACTGTTTTCCAATCTGCTTTCATATCCACGACGGTCCAACCGTGTTTTTTTGCGGCATCCAGTGCCGTGGTCAGCTTGCCGCTGCTCTTTGGGTTCGCGTCATAGGCGTACTCGCGTTCAGCATCGGTGTGATGCACGATCAGACCAAAACTGGGTCGAGGGTTCCCGATCGTGGTGTATTCAAGCATCGCTTGATCGCCGTCGCTGTTGCCGAAACAGGCGATCGGACGCCGCCCAATGAACTGGTGGATTCCAGCGGGCTTGCCCTCTTTGTCATCGACGAACAGATGGTCGAGCGTCTTCACTAACACCGGCTTGCCGTCGCGAAACTCGAATTTGACTCGCCCCGTCGAACCGACCACATTTTCAGGCTCAATGCCATAAACGTCTTCGGAAAACACTCGCATAAAGTCGGCGCCACCACCGGAAACGATGAAAGTCTTAAAACCGTTGGCTCGCAAATAACGCAGCAATTCTTGCATGGGCTGGTAAGTGAGGTCGGTATAGGCTTTTTCAAAACGTGGGTGCTTGGCGACCTTCAGCCAATCCTGAACGCGAGAATGAAACTCTTGGGTTGTCATGCCCGCGTGAGTGATGGCAATGATATGCATCAGGCCATCGTAATGCTTGCCTTCGAGAAGCTTGCCCAAATCACCTG
Source organism: Planctomycetaceae bacterium (assembly GCA_003506095.1). Taxonomy (GTDB): domain Bacteria; phylum Planctomycetota; class Planctomycetia; order Pirellulales; family Pirellulaceae; genus UBA6163. The sequence continues at coordinate 972 of DNWZ01000205.1, forward strand.
CTAAGGCTGCTTGAACCATAGGGTCCGCATTTAACGCAGGCTCAAGGGGGGCACGTCGCTTGAGTTCATCCAACACATAGGCGACTTGAAATGGGACAGGATTCTCGCACCACAAGCAACCATCGTTGTCAAATACCGCTACACGATCGGCGGTTGGGACGAAATCTGGCGAGCCTTCTTTCGTGACCTTTTCGACAAAGTCAATGATGGATTGTTTCGGTGCTGTGTTATGCCACGAGGGAAGCGAGTCCTGTGCGAAGATGGACTGTGTCGCACTCAGTACAGCGGCAATGGCAAGAACGCGTATCATGCAATGCATATCATTTGTTTCCAATTAAAAAACGGGCCGCTCTTTGATGAGCGGCCCGTAGGTTGTCGAATAGAATACGAGACTTACTTCCCGCCGCTCGTCATATTTTTGATCTGGCGTTCGAGCGAATCAAGGCTCCAGTCACCTGGCTGCTGGCTTGGCGGAAACTCCTTCAACGTCATCAGGAACTTACTCGCCACCGCCTGCAAAGGCACCAGCACGAACGCTCGGTCAATCATCCAGTCGTGATACGTGTTCGAGTTATGCTGAGATTTCTCGAATGGGTCGCGACGAAGGTTGAAAAGTAGTGGCAGGCGTAGGTGGACGAACGGCTCACGCCAAACTTGTAACTGTTCAGCCCGGTTTTCCAAGTACGCCGCCTTCCAATCACCTACGCGGATTGCAACCACTTCCGCGCCGTCGTTCAGATAGATGAACTCCTTTCGCGGAGATTCGTCGACTTTGCCGCTGAGGTAGTCGAGCAGGTTATAACCGTCGACATGATTCTTGTAATTGCGCCCATTAAGCTCCACGCCCTTTAGCAGCTTTTCCTTGATGTCCGGTGCACCAGCAGCAGCAGCGAAGGTGGGGAGCCAATCTTCGTGGGAGACGATCCCGTTGAGCGTTGTCCCAGCTGGGAAATGGCCGGGCCACTTCACGAAACATGGCACACGGAAGGCACCTTCCCAGTTCGAGTTCTTCTCGCCACGGAACGGCGTCGTGCCAGCATCAGGCCACGTGTTGTAGTGTGGACCGTTGTCGGTCGAATACTGAACGATCGTGTTGTCGGCAAGACCCAGATCGTCAATCAGCTTAAGAAGTTCACCGACGTGCATGTCGTGTTCGACCATGCCATCGCCGTATTCGTCTTGACCAGACAGACCAATATGCTCCTCCTTAACGTGCGTGCGGAAGTGCATTCTTGTTCCGTTCCACCAGCAGAAAAACGGCTGACCCGCTTTGGCTTGACGTGTGATGAAGTCTTTGGCTGCTGCCATGCTTTCATCGTCAATGGTTTCCATCCGCTTCTTCGTCAGCGGCCCGAGATTCTCGATCGTTTGGCCACCGTTGCCGTCCGCCTTGCACTTCAGTACGCCACGTGGACCGAATTGCTCGCGAAAGGTCTTGCCGTTTGGCAGTTTCATGTCATTGGGATAGTCGCGATTCTCTGGCTCTTCCTCTGCGTTCAAGTGATAGAGGCTGCCTAAGAATTCATCGAAACCGTGCATCGTCGGCAGGTGTTCGTCACGGTCGCCTTGGTGGTTCTTGCCGAACTGGCCAGTCGCATAACCTTGGCTCTTCAGCACGGTGGCCATCGTGACATCCGTCTTCTGCCAACCCTCTTTTGCACCCGGCATGCCCACTTTCGTCATGCCCGATCGAACCGGTGCCGAGCCGCTGATAAAGGCTGCGCGACCAGCGGTACAGCTTTGCTGGGCGTAGTAATCAGT
>DNWZ01000558.1 GCA_003506095.1 Planctomycetaceae bacterium
GCAAGTTAAACGCTTCGGTCTTCTTAGGATTGTTGGTTAACAATCGAACTTCCGTTAACCCTAGATCCTTCAAGATCTGCAACCCAATCCCATAATCTCGCATATCGGCCTTGAACCCCAATGCATGATTCGCTTCGACCGTATCGAGACCGTTATCTTGTAAGGCGTAAGCACGAATCTTTTGTGCCAGGCCGATACCGCGACCTTCTTGGGGCAGATAAATCAGCGCGCCGCGTCCCTCATCGCTGATCTTTTTCAATGCCATATGCAATTGATCGCCGCAATCACAACGCAGCGACGAAATCAAATCACCGGTGAAGCAACTGCTGTGCATCCGCACCAGCGGTGGCGGGCCGGGTGCGAGCAGGTCGCCCATCACGATCGCGATCGGTTCTTGATCCTCGAACTGAACCGCATAGACATAGATCTGAAACTGACCGTAACGGGTTGGTAAGTCAGACCCAGCGGCACGGCTGACCAGTTTTTCGCTGACGCGACGATGGGCGATCAACTGTTCGATACTGATGATTTTCAGATTGTGCAGTTTCGCGATTTCGATCAATTCTTCGCGGTTGGCCCGATCACCGTTGGCGGCCAGGATTTCGCAAAGTGCCCCCGCCGGTTGCAGGCCAGCCATCTTTGCTAAATCCGCAGCCGCTTCGGTGTGTCCGGCTCGCCGCAAAACGCCGCCCTCTTTAGCTAGCAAAGGGTAGACGTGGCCAGGACGAACGAAGTCCGAAACTTGGCAATCCGGCGCGGCCAGTCGTCGAATCGTTTCAGATCGTTCGGCGGCGGTGATCCCGGTTTTTGCAGTGCGAATATCGACCGGGGTCATAAACGCGGTCTTCAGCGGCGCATCGTTATTGGCCACGATCGGCGTCAATTCGAGTCGACGACAGACATCGGGGAAAATCGAAACGCACAATTGGCCTCGACCGCTAAGCATAAAATTGATCGTCTCCGGCGTCACCTTTTCGGCTGCACAGATAAAATCACCTTCATTTTCGCGGTCTTCTGCGTCAACAACGACAATCACTTCGCCCCGCGCGATTGCGTCAACCGCCTCGGGTACTGTACTGAAATAGCTCGACATTCACTGTTCCGAAAGAGAACAAAACTTGGCAACCTGGCATACTATAGCGCCCAAGGTAATGACGCGGCAGCATGCCAACCAACCGATTGAAGCACGATGACGACCGATCTAGCGAACAACAACACGCGTCGACTCGCCCAATGGCCGCGTCTGGCTCCACGACGATTTTCGTTTCGTGCCATTGTGTTTACCGCGTTTATGTTACCGATTCTTGCTGGCGCTGCTCAGGCGTCTGAATCGACGATTACAGCTTTCAAGGTAAAAATTGAATCATCGGTCGTTTATGCGTCAGTCGACGGCGTCGATCTGCTGTGCGACGTCTACTCGCCAACAATCGATTCGGCAAAAAACGCCGACACCAAGCCTCGCCCTGCCGTCCTGCTGATTCACGGCGGAGCGTGGTCCAGCGGCAGTCGGGTGACAATGGGTGGTCATGCGATGAAGCTGGCCAAGGCAGGCTTTGTGGCGATTTCGATCGATTATCGCTTGGCCCCCGAGTGGAAGTTTCCGGTTCAGTTGGATGATGTTCGACGCGCGATTTGGTGGGCGACGCAAAACGGCGATGATCTCGGTATCGATACCAACCGCATGGGATTGTTCGGCTACAGCGCCGGAGGGCATCTTGCCTGCTTGATCGGCACATTGGCCGACGAAAATCCCGAAACGATTGCCCAAACGACCAAATTATCGACGGATGACCGGCATTGGCTCGAATCGGCAAAACCTCTGGCCATTTGTGCAGGCGGCCCGCCTTGCGATCTGTCTGGCATTCCGGCAAACAGTGGCGGATTGGCATACTTTCTCGGCGGCACACCAGCAGAGGTGCCGCAGGCATACCTGGCGGCATCGCCATTGACTCACGCCTCCGCAGGCGACGTCCCGACGTTGTTCATCCACGGCGAACGAGATGCGATTGTGCCAGCTTCCAACAGCGAATCGCTGTTCGTGGCACAACAAAAATCAGGGGTCACCAGTGAGTTCGTGACCATCGAAAAACAGGGCCACATGTTGACCTTTATCAACCCCAAGGCCACCGATTCGATGATCGATTTCTTTCAACGCCGCCTGCAGAACCCCCAGTGACGGAATCGCGTCCACCGACCGCGTCGCAGAAAAATCGAATCTCGGATTGCCGAGTCGGATACGATGCAACGACATGCAGTGGCAAACCAGCATCGGTGTCCGAACCACGCTTGCGATTCGCACCTTCACCTGAGAACCGGTTATGAAGTCTCCCCAAGGCGGGATCATCCACGCCTATCAAAAATACGACCCGAACTCGTTCCCCAGTCCAACGCAACCGCCGCCCGACCTAGTCGGACCGGCATTCGAACACGCGTTGATGTATGGCGACTTTCGCGAACTGACCGAAGAAGAGCTCGCCCGCGCGATCAAACTCGACCCCAGCCAGATTGCTGGCATGGGGCCGTCGCTCGATATGCTGCGCGCGATGTTGGAAGATCGCAAGCGGAAGATTCTGGAGACTTATGAGACCAAGGCGGTTGAAAAGAAGTCTCGCAAAGCGTTCTCCAAAGCGGCCAAAAATGTTTCGGTCCCCGATGAACTGCGTCAACGATACGACCGAGCGATCCGCGAAGAACAACCTTATGAGATCGAACGTCTTTGGTATCGCATCGGTGACGATAACAGTCCGATCGCGCAAGGCCTGTTGAATGTCAACGAAAGGATGATCGAAAAACACCAGATCCAAGAACTGGTCACCAAATATACCTTCACCGGTCGCACGCCGATGACGGTACCCGAGGCGCTGGCGATCAAAGAAGAGCTTGAGAAGATCGATGAATTGTTGCGTCAGCTTGCCGAAGCGGCCAAGAACGCACAGTTGGGCGTCATCGACATGGAAATGATGAGCGAGTTTGCCGAGCCGGGCGACATGCAACGGCTCGAAGAGATGCAGCGCCAGGTGGAAAACATCCTGCGAGAACAGGCCGAGCGCCAGGGGATCGAAAGCGATAAAAAAGGCGGGTTCAAGCTGACGCCGAAAGCCTACAAAATTTTTCAAGGACGATTGCTCAGCCGGATCTTTAGCGAACTGCAAGCGTCTCGATCCGGGCGCCATCAAGGTGAAGTGGTCGGTGAAGGCGCGGTCGAGTTACAGCAGACCAAACCTTATGAGTTTGGCGACAGCGTCGCCAATATGGATATCACGCAAACGGTGATCAACGCGCTGCTGCGCAGCGGTGACGAGCGACCGGTCCGGCTCAGCAGTCGCGATATCATGGTCCACAAGACTCGCAATCATCCCAAGTGTGCAACTTGTGTGATTATGGATATGAGCGGTTCGATGCGGTATGACGGACAATACATCAATGTGAAACGGATGGCGATCGCGTTGCAGGGGTTAATTAACACAGAATACCCCGGCGATTTCCTGCGGTTCATCGAAATGTACACGTTCGCGAAATTGCGCGCGCCCGGCGAAATCGTCAACATCATGCCGAAACCGGTTACGATCCATGATCCATGGGTCCAGCTAAAGGCGGATATGAGTCGTGAGGACATCAGCGAGTCGATCGTTCACCCGCACTTCACCAATATTCAACACGCACTGAAACTGGCCCGACAAAACCTCGTCAATACCGATACGCCCAATCGCCAAATTGTGCTGATCACCGACGGACTGCCGACGGCGCATTTCGAAGACAATTGGCTGTATATGCTTTACCCCCCGCACCCCAGAACGGAAGAGGCGACGATGCGCGAAGGGGCGCTCTGTATGAAAGAAGGGATCACAATCAACCTGTTTCTGATCCCCAGTTGGTCGCAGAGCGAAGAAGACATTCGATTTGCTTATCGATTGGCTGAAACGACCCGCGGACGAGTCTTTTTCACCAGCGGCAAGAATCTGGACCGATTCGTCCTTTGGGATTATGTTAAGAACCGCCGCGACATCATCAGTTGACGAAGCGATTCTTAGCGTTAAACCCAATGCGAAAACCATGAATCTCGATCCCGTTCGGCTCAATCGACGAAAATTGATCCTGGCTTCGAT
>DNWZ01000187.1 GCA_003506095.1 Planctomycetaceae bacterium
CATCACGCCAGACGCCGGTGACGTGCAGGCCGTTGATCGTGCAGTCGTCACAGTCTCGCATCACAACGCTGTTGTTCGCATCAGCGGTGTTCCCATAATCATATCTTGGGTTGCGATCGAGATTGTTCGCCCCCATAACGATACTGGAACACGACTCGAAAAGGATATTGTGTTTGTATCCTTGCCACAGTGTGTTCCCCGTGATTGCGACTCCACGACATTCTTTCAAGTGAAGATTGACTTGCACATCGCTTAACACATTGCCAGCGATCGTCACATTCCCCTCGCGAATCTTTGGTAACCGGGCCGTCGGATCGCTGTTGCCGATGATTCGAATATTGGCCGAATCAGGCGACGGGTTGTTGTGCTGAATCGTGCAACCGGTGATCGCGACTTCTGCGGTTCCAGCATTGCTGCCTCGGCAATCGATCAATACGTTCGCCGTTGGCGGCGTATCAACGCTCATGTTCGATTCGATGTCGCAACCGGCGATATGAATGTTTCGCACATTGCCCGCGATCGATACGATTCCGCCGCCACCACAATAACTGATATGACATCCTGTAATATTCGATTGATGCAGGTTTACGTTGTCATAGTAAATCCCGATGCCACGATTGTGGTAGATATGACAATCGGCGATGGCGACATTCCGATTGTTTTTTACTAGGTGCACTCCGTGCAAAAGCGACCGCAGATGCAGACGCGTTAAGGTGATTTGCATCGTACCGTCCGCTTCGATTCCGACGGCCTTGTCATGTTTTCCGACAATCGCAATCCCGTCGACCAGTGGCATGCGTTGTTTGTCCCAAACGCGTTCTGTGAAGTTTCCCGGGTCAGCCGACGCTTGGTGTGTTCCGATGATCCTCAGCGCAGGTCCCTCGCCGGCCATTTCAATTCTTGCCACACCGTTTCCCTCGATCGATAGATAACCGATACGATCGAGTACTGCCTCGACAGGGCGCGTCAAACGGTAGATTCCTTTCGGAAATACGACTCGCCCTTTGCCGGAATCGATCGCTTTCTGGATCGCATCCGTATCGTCGGCCACGCCATCGCCGATCGCTCCGTACGATTTGACATCGGCGATCGCGTTGCCTGTGTTGACGATAACTTCATCGGTCTTAGCGGCCGATAAACGATTCACAGTTACCACGGCACACAACAAGGCAATCAGACAAATGTGAATACGATTCATGAAGGCAACTTTTGTTTGGGTGGGAAGTGAGGCGGGCATGTCGCGGTTGCAACATGGGTTGATTATAGACGGTTTGAGATACCGCGGAGCTTGAAAGAGCGAGTATCCACCGCAATGCGGACGCCTGACTTTGGGGTAATCATTCCCAGCGAGCCCAGTAACACCAACAGCTCGGGCCATAAGGTGGTCCGAGCTGTGGCGTTTCATTTCGATTCATTGTGGAGGCTTAAAAAATCACCTCCATCGGGATTAACCCGGCTGACGTACGCGTTGGCCAGACGATGGGCCACCACGGCGGGGTCGGCGACCGCCAGGTTGTCCACCGGTTCCGACAGGGCGACTGCCTTGGCGAGGCGCACCGCTGCCGGGTCTGCGTGAGCCACCGACGCTGCGATTGCCGCGGACCAGACCACCGCCACCCATAGGCCGGCCAACGGCACCGGTCAATGCCGGCGGACGTTCATTGGCACTGGCAAGCGGCATCGCAATCAATTTCTCGATCGCCAGCAATTCCTCATACTCTTCGCTTGTGCAAAACGACAATGCGATCCCGTCGGCGCCCGCTCGGCCAGTTCGCCCAATGCGGTGAACATAACTTTCGGCTTCGACCGGCATATCAAAGTTGACGACATGCGTGATGCCATCGATGTCGATGCCACGCGCTGCGACGTCGGTCGCGACCAAGACACGGACATCTTGGCGACGGAACGATTCCAATGCACGTTGTCTCGCGTTTTGTGATTTATTGCCGTGAATGGCAACGGCCGTGATGCCGCTTTTGAGCAATTTGTCGGCGACGACATTCGCGCCGCGTTTGGTACGGGTAAACACGATCGCCCGTTCGACGTCATCAAGAGCCAACAGTTGACGCAAGATTTCTTGCTTTTCGCTGCGATCAACAAACAACACTTGTTGCTGGATCCGTTCGACACTGGTCGACTTTGGTGTCACATTCACACTGATCGGATCTGTCAAAAGCCGTTGTGACAGTTCGATAATCTTTGGCGGCATTGTCGCCGAAAAGAACAGCGATTGTCGCTTCTTTGGCAACGCGGCAATGATTTTTTTCAGATCGGGCAAAAAGCCCATGTCCAACATCCGGTCGGCTTCATCCAAAACAAACACTTCTAACTCACAAAGATCGATAAATCCTTGGTTCATTAAGTCGAGCAAACGACCTGGTGTTGCGACCAGGATATGCGCGCCGCGATCGAGACTGCGGACTTGATTGACTTGGCTGACGCCGCCATACACCAAGGCATGGCGAAGCTTTAGGTGTTTGCCATAAGTGGCAAAGCTCTCTCCGATCTGAATCGCAAGTTCACGCGTCGGTGCAAGGATCAAAGCTTGCGGGCAATTGGCGGTCGCACGGCGTTTCGCTTTGCCCAACCGATTCAGGATCGGCAATGCAAATGCGGCGGTTTTACCTGTGCCAGTTTGAGCACAACCCAACACGTCACGGCCATCGAGAGCGGCCGGAATCGTTTGGGCTTGGATGGGCGTGGGAGTCTCATAAGATTGATCCGCTAGTGCACTNNCGAGCGGGCGATTTCTCGTGAGTGGAGGTTTCATTTCGCCCTCAAAATCTCCCGCTGTGTATGCGATTATCCAAAAATCATTGCATAAAATCACTGCACAGCGGTGGGAGCGGCATGAACACACACGTTGCCCCCGAGTCGTATCAGCGGTAACCCTGGATAAACAAGAAACTCACAGGGTTTAAAGCGTCACAGGGACGCAATTGTTTCGGAACTGTCCGGTCAACACAACTAACAGATCGAAACGGTTGGCTCAGTTCTGGAAGGAACCGAAGCACAGGGCGCATGCGGCACGGCAAGAAGATCCACTTCTGCGCAAACCCGCACCGGGTCGGAAAACGTCCTTCACATCTTCGCAAAGCTACGTTGCTCGCTTATCCGAACCAATTAAAAACTTCACGGTTGTATACCGCGAGTTCTACAGCATACGCCCCGCATTGCTTTTGGCCAAGTGCGAATCGCCTATTTTGCTCCAATTGTGGCTCGCCGTCGCTTTTGACTTACAGATTTACAAGCCAGATTGCTCGCAACGGCGTGAACGCATTGTCATCTGTGCTTAGAATCACCCGCCAGTCGACTGATGGCGAGGCTTGTTGATTCACTCTCCGTGGGGTCTTCTGGCAGCTCGCCGGTTAATCGCTGTAAGGCGGCCTCGACGGCCAATTCTGGATTGTAACCGCTTTCTTTGCCCGCGAATCGTTGGATCGCAAGCTTCGGCAGCAATGAAAAGTCGTGTGCGCTGTTGGCCCTCTGGCCAACCCGTGAAATCCAAATGGATTGCAACGGCTCCAGCACTGGCTCCGGCTCCTCATCGACAATTGTGGGCGATGGCGCATGAAAAAGCCAATCCTGCGCAATTAACGCTTCGGGCGGCCCATTGAATTCATCTAGACTAGACGCCCATTGATCAATTGCCAGGTCAACATGCTCGCCAGCAAGCTTTACTGGGGTGCAGACGTCACCATCGTAATGGCCGAACTGTTCGATCGGTTCGGACTGGCCGTCATGATTGATCGGGCCGTCCAAGGCCGTTTGAAAAAACGTTTGCTGATCACTGCGATGGTCATCCCGTCGCTGGCTCGCGCCCTCAACAGGTAGGTTCACATCGCCATCGTTTACGTTATGCGGTCCTGGCACTAGCGAGCTTTCGCCTTCGGGTGCGATTTTGAATTGCAAAGACAGTTTTGGTAGACCATTGGAGTCGTCATCTGTATTTGTCGTCGGCTCGGCATCGCTAAATGAGACTTCTGTGTCATTGAGTCGCAAGCGATTGACATCAATCAATGGCTGAACATCATCAAAATTGCCATCGCTTCGCTGGAAATCGATTTCCACTAAACTCCCATGGCTCAGTTCGGTCTCACGGGCCGAAAAAACAAAGATATTTATGGTGCCTTCATCATTGTTTACGTTTGCAATTGACATGCCTTTGCCACCCCATGCTGAGCCGGCCCGGACGTCGCCTGGATCGACCTGCAATCGTTGATGGTCAAAGCTGATTTCAAGTGCCGCACCGCGCAGCCCTCGCATCTCCGCGATTTCAATTGATGTCCCGTCTTTCAGTGGAACACTTCCAATATTTTCTGACTGATCGCTGAATGCCACCGCCGCAAACAACCAACGTGATTCTAATCGCTCCACACCGAGCCGGCGGAATAACGTTCGCATTGACAAACACCCGTAAATGGCTGAACGAAGACAAGGCCAGCGACAAGAATCATCAGGTCCGTAGTTGGGTGATAACAAATGCACAGGTGACAGCGGAACACCAAAATGTTCCGTACCACGGATTCCATGCCGACTGCTCAGCCAACCACCGACAGTGCAAATACTTCAACATCGACACCGCTGCAGAACACGGCATGTTCAGGCGCAGAGCCGGTTTGACCGAGGGCATCCAATCGCAAAAAAACATCATCGCATTCGTCGATGTCGACATTTTGCAACCGATAAGGCGGGTGAAATACCCTGCCGGTCGAGAGTTTGCCGTCGGCCCGCATCGAGAACAGGACATAACGTTCGGCAAAAAAAAACTCGAACGTTCCCAACGCCGCTTCGGTGGTTTCGCCATCCGGACGCCAGCGGTATCGATAACTTTGCCGCATCGGATCGGCAGCTCGTCGGCATCGGTAGTCAAACCACCCATCGCTGGTGCGGTCCGATCGCATCTCAGAGCACCAATAAGGAAGTCTGAAAAGCGCTCGTCCCAATGTGACCGCAAGTTGGCGGTTGGCCTGCAATGAGAAAAACCACACACCAGGCGTTCCGTTCTCGTCAATCACATACGTTCGTACATTCAATTCAAGAAAGTATGAAAGCCAGGGAAGCGCCGGAAGACCTCTTGGGCGGATACGATTCATTTCAAAGGGGACAATTGCCACCCAGGCAAAATCATTATAAATATCGACCGTCAAGCCGCGAGGCAGCATTCGCTGTATTTCTTGAGGATCAAATCTCCAATGCATGAACAGCAGGTTATTCCATGACTGATAAAAATACGGACGACCCGGCGGACGGTTTTGGAATGATGCACGATGCTCCCACGTGATTGAACTTTGCGCTGTCGCCATCTTGTATTCCTTATCGCGTTTAATCCTCATCGCATCGCTTGTCGCCCCGCAGCATAAGCCACCAGCAGGCTCGATTGAATGGTGGCGAAACAGCGGAAAAGCGAAAATATTTGAAAATGCATCTTGAAGTCGCTGCCCGGCTGTTGTATCACTGTAGTAACACAAGGATCCAGTGATGTTATTGCACATTTCTTCCGACGGTCCGCCGATCTACGATCAAATCGCCGACCAAATCCGTTTCCGCATCGTCGCCGGACAGTTGAAGGCGGGCGACGAATTGCCAACGATTCGCGGGCTCGCACAATCGTTGCGAGTCAATCCGAATACGGTCGCCCGTGCTTATCGTGAACTCGAACAACAGGGACTTGTCGAGAAACGGCGAACAACCGGCACGTTCGTTGCCGAGTTGACGCAGCGGCACGGGATCGCCCAGCGTCGCCGAATGCTGGCCCCACAAATTGACAAACTGCTCATCCAATCTCGTCAACTCGGACTGTCACTCGATGATGTGATCAGCCAAATCCAACAACGCAACGAACAAATCTCGCCTGAGGTGAAATCGTCATGAGTGCTTCGATTCCGGTGGCCATCGAGCCAACAAAGTACGCGGTAGACGTTCGACACTTAAGCCGTAAGTTCTGGGGCAAGACCGCACTGGACGACGTTTCTTTACAAATCCCGGTTGGTTCGATCTTCGGGCTTGTTGGGCTCAACGGTGCCGGAAAAACCACACTGATTCGCCATGTGATTGGCGGATACAAAGCACTTCACGGCAGTGTCACCGTGCTCGGTCAAAACCCAGCGGT
>DNWZ01000054.1 GCA_003506095.1 Planctomycetaceae bacterium
GTTGCCAAAGCGAGCGGTCCAGTTGCTCGTCGAGTCTCGGGCACGGTAATCGATCTTGTCGCAAATGGCTTCGATAGTGCCTGTCTGCTCAAGAAGGTCGTCATCAGACAACTTGACAGACTCGCCAACAGCCTTACCAATCAATTGCCTCGCAAGGAATGAATCGTCGGCTATCTCTTGGAGTGGCCCAATCGGAACATCTGTTTCGATAACTCGCCATTGAATCTCTTTGGGTTCCCCCATCGATATCGCAACAGCACAGCTCGTGTCGACCGTAGTCCGTTCCTCAGACGCAACTCGCGTCCCAAATTTCCAGGCGCCGATCAGGCATTGATGAGCGAGCGAATCGTTGAAATGCCTTCGTACAAGTTGGTACGCCAACTCGAACCCGTCTTTGGGAGCGGGGCCTTCGACAAGAAGATGCGCAACACCGCAGACAGCCGATAAAGATAGCTTCTTTCCTTCACCACAGTCGTCAAGCGACGGGAGCAGCTGCGCGTCGTAGGTCACCAGCGACTCATCCTCAAGCCACTTTCCGATCCAGCTTTGTTTTAGCCGAAGATATTTTGCAAACCTGGACTCAATTGGTAAGTCTAAAAACTCGTCAATCCGCTTAAGGGCTTCGTCAAGTTCCCGAACCGCCTCCAACGCCAAGATCTCGATTTCCATGGATTGCATGGTCGACCTGCCAAGCTTCCGTAGCTTGCTCGTGAAGCCGAGAACGAACTCAAAGTCGCGTGCTCTCCATGCAGTCTTCAAAAGCAACTCGGTGGCATGATCGATCCCTGCGGAGTCGACGACCTCTCGAAGTACCTGGCTCGCCTCGTCGTTTAATCCAACGTCTGCAAGGGTCTTGCCGAGAAAGTATTTTACAACCGGGGGCGTCGTTGTAGTCAGTGCCTCGTACGCCTCCTTCGATTTTAACCTTGCCGCTTCGACGTTGCCGATGACAAGATCAATTTCTGCGGCAATACTTCGATAAGCGGCGACACTCAGACGACTTGCGTACTGTTCAAGAATGTCCTTTGCCCGCGGTTCGTAGCGAGCCTCGGCCATCTCGCGAGCAAGTAGTTCAAGCGCTTCAAATGTTAAGCGATCGTCAACGTGCGGCGTCGCATCAAGAATTCCTAGTAAGAGCTCTTCGGCGCGATCACGATCCGTCGGTGTGTTTCTCGAAAAAAGCAATCGTGACAGTAATAGACCAGGATTGATCTCGGAACTGTCGCAATTTGCCTCTTCAAAATGCTCAATCGCCCGGTTGTACTTATTGTGCCTTATCAGAAACACACAAAGCTGGTAGTTGAGCTCGCCATCTTCCGGACGTTCTTCGACGCTTGCCCGCAAATCTGCTTCCGCTCGGTCAGGCTTGTTCAAAACTTCGTGAGCTAAACCGCGATGGTAAAACGCGTGCGCTCTAGTTAGTCGCGTTTGGCCCTCGGATGAAAGCACTTCAGAAAGCAGGTGACGAGCCTCCTCGGCTAGGCGTTCACATTCTGATATATCAAGCTCACGCCTGCCTACGTGGCCGTCAATCGCAAGATTTGATAATGCCGAACCGAGACTCATCTTGAATTGCAAATTGTACGGAAACTTTACAATCAGCTTCCGCGAGAATTCGACAGCATTCTCCAATTCTCGGCGTAATGAAGCCGCACAGCAAAGTGAGAAAAGAATCTGTTGGTCGTTTCGCAACTCCGCCGGCACTAGCTCCAGCAAATCCGCGGTTGAAGTCTGCTTAGTCCTTGAAGCAATTTTTACAACCCATGCCTCAACACAGCGCGGGTGATCTTTCAGAACTTCATCCGCGATTGTCGCTGCCTTGTCGTCCTTACCGAGAAGGTGGTATGCGATTGCTTCAAGCCCAGCGGCATCCGAGTCGTTCGGCTGGTAATTCCTTGCTTCAAGGAAGTGTTTGGCGGCTGTCTCAAATTCATCCTTTTGATTGTGGGCATGCCCGAGACTCGCTTCCAAGCGATACCTCTCACGCTGGTTCAGTCTGTCCCACGCCTCGCGGCGCATTTGGTTGAGCAAGACAATAACGATGTCTGGCTTGCGTTCCTTGAGATATGCTGTCGCTTGGTCAATTTTCGCATTGAAGTCGGATTCACTCGATTCATTGACAATCGTGAATCGGTTGCCATCTCCTGAAATGTCGCCAATGACGACTGACTGGCTTTGCGGACCTGCTACGAACGAAGTCTGCCATGAAAACAACCGCATTACCGGTCGTTGGCAGCGCAATAGATTGCTGCGAACGTCTTTATCCAAGGCGGCGAGCCCAACAACGGCAATTCCTGCCGACAAATCAAACCCCCATGGCAAGTCGCTCCCAATCGAAATTTCTCCGAAGAACCACGGCGAAAAAACATTTCCGACGATGTTCGGAAATCCCCGGATGGCCAGCCATGACATAACGATAGTCGATGCCAAGCGAAATAAGCGGTACTTCGGATTCAAGTAGAGCAGGGCGGTGAAAAGGACCAAGCCGGTTGTGATAGAAATGATTCCGTATGGACTTGGTAAGAAATATGTAACCCCTGCCGCGATTACGAAAAGCAGCCCGACACTCAACGAATTTATGAACCAAGAATCGGATTTTAACAAAGTTTTGATATTTTTACTCGGCTATCTAGGTAATTCATTGCATATTGGTGTGTATCTTCTTTGGTTGGCCCCGCGTATCTTCGCAAGCTGATCGGAGAACAGAAATCTCCTCAGGGTAAATTTCTCGAGCCCGATTTCAACCGCTCCACCGGCCTCCAAAATGGCATTGACCAGCAACCCCGGTAGTTGCATGTTTTGAAAATCACATCGTTTCAACTTGGCGATATTTTTGGACCGCGCGACTTCGCGTGGCGTTCTCGTTGCCCGCACGCGTCGTCATTCCAGCACGATCTCGCCGAAATCTCTCAGTTGTCTCTGCGTCTCGCCTCGTCTGGGTTAACCACCGTCGCGAGTGCTTGATCGGTCACAGATTGCATGGTTGCGAGCGGTGGGAGTGCAAACTCTCTTATTCGTCTTCGGATTCCTCACCGCCCGTTCCGATGAACAACAGATTCTCGCGGGCTTGGGCATCGGTGAATTGGATATTCCACCGCTTTTCCATGAACTTGAGCAAGCGGATTCCCCGTTCCCGAATCTCGCTCGGTCCCCAACCATCACAGTTGCAGACTTCGATTTCCGAATGCGATCCGTCTGAGTAACCGTTTCGAAGCTTAGTCCCATCGGCTTTGCCCTTGGGCTTCTTCTTTTCGGCAAAGGTGTCGTTCTGCAGCGAAGAGTTGATTGCGGATGACAAGAGCAACAGGTTGCCGAGACTGTTACAGTAGGCCGCTCGATCCCGTTTTCGGACTTCCTTAAAAGCGGGCTCCCATGCCCCGGTCTCCGTTTGCGGGTAGATGTGCTCAATCGAGATCTTATCCTTCGGCGTTTTTAGCAAATCGGCCCAGTCGAGCTTCTTCTGGCGACTGGATGATAGGAGGCCCAATTCGTACTCGTAGAGGAAGTATCGCAGGCCAGGCCAGCCGTAGTAACCTTGGCCAATTTCGAACTTCTTCTGGAGCAGCAAATGGAAGTCCTCCGTGGCAAAGCGGCCATCGGTCGTGAACGCGAAGCTCATGCGGTTGCGCAGGCGATCCTTTAACTCGGCGAGATCGACGTCGCCACGGTCGATCGCGCGAACTACGTTGCTGAACTCCGAACTGCTGTAGTTGGAACGTGACTGGGTCAATCGAAAGACGACGAAAACGAATCGCTCAATCTCCTTGATGATGCCAACACGCTCAGGGGAACCGTCTACCCTCTTCAAGATCGCCATCACCAGCGGACGAAAATACGCCATGCCCAGGCGGTTCAATCGCTGAATCCATTCCGTTTCACTGCAGGTGAGACCGTCCGTCATTTCGGGATAGAAGGTTGCGAACCAATAAACTGCTGATGCTTTTAGGCTCTTGACGTAGTCCCGGATCTCGCTAGGCCGCAATTCCGCCACAATCAACGGTGCATTAGTCTCATCACCATCCGGATCGATGTTCGGGCCGATATCCTCATCGGCATCGAGGTCCATTTCCGAGGTCTGTTCTTCGGCTTCTTCTAAATTCACAGGCTTGATCACCTTACGGTGAACGCGCTGGGGAGCGAATTGCTCCTCCAGCAGGTACCTAATGTAGTCGCGACCCGTCTGACGCGAAAACTTGAAGTACATCATCCAGTGGGCGCGCAGAAAGTCATCGTCGTTCAGCGGCTTCGATTTGTTGCGACCTAGTTGGAAATACACCTCCTTCCAGGCGTCATTGATCAGATCGCGGAGGTCTTTGCGTTCGGCCGGATGCAGCTCCGCATCCGTGTACAGCGTCGTCAGGTAGATCAAGCGATTCTTCAACAACTCGAGGTCCGACAGCTTCTTGCCGCGGTTGTTCATTGTCTCGAAGGCGACAAAGACGTCAAATTCGTCTTTGATAACGTACTCGTTGAAGAGGAATCGCTTAGTCAAGGTGCGGTAAAGGGTTTGTAGTCCCGTGATCCCTTCCTTCTCGTACCAGGCTCGCAGCTGTTCCGCAAAATACAGTTTTCCGTTGCTTAGATTCAGCGTGTAAAAGGTCTCGGACACTGTCCCCGCGCCCGCTTCTCCGAGGATGCGGTAACGCATGTACTCATAACTGGGGTTGTCGATGGTGTAGCCGAACTTGTACGTGCGAAACGCCATGCCCCCTGGCTTGACCTGGAACAGGAACTTGCTCTCGACCACCGCGATGGTGAGCGTGTCAGTCAGGTAAATAGCATCGTCGGCAGCGCCCTGGTTTTCGGGCAGATTGCGGAGCAGCTCGATCAGGGCCTGAAGAAACAGCGTGAATGTCGTTAGCCGCTGCTGCCCATCCACGATGTGGTACAACTTGTAGGAGTGGTCGTCGATCAGCCAGAATTCCTTCGCTTCTTCCGAGACGTTGCTGAGAGGTATCTCTTTCAGCGTCAGCACGCCCGTATAATGCGCGCGACCATCGGGCAAATTGACTAAGTCCTCCCAGAAGGCATCCAACTGTTCACGACCCCACGAATATCCGCGCTGAAAGTCAGGAATGCGGAACAGTTTTTCCTTGAAGAGGCTGTCGAGGGGCTTTGGCTCGTCCATAGTCGGTATGCAGCGGCATCCCCGTGGGATTGCGTAAATTGTAGGGCGACCGATCAACGACGCTTCGCGGACCGGTTCCTAGAGTAAAGGTTGCTCAGTTTATCGCGTCATTGATGTCAACGCGATGACCAGACGTATCTGCGCTGACCTCCAATCGGGCGTTCCACGATCTCACCGCTTCCCCGGCTAATACCTCTTCGCACAAAGTTCATTCTCTCGACGCAGCGAAATCGACCGTAAAGCTGACGTATCCGTCGGAGACGAGGCCGGCCTGGAGTTTACTTTGCCTCGGACACGCCCGCAGCATCCAAGGCCTTTCTCCAGCTGCCGAACGTCCGGCGGATCGCCAGCGCGTAGTCTCGATTCTCCAGACAGACCACCGTCCACTTCAGACCTCCCCGAAACCAACCCTTTTGCGGAAAGATTCCCCTTTTTCTCGACTCGTAACCCGTTGTCGTTTTTAGGTTTAGCGAGTTCGAGTATCATTCGGCGGCCTGCTGGCGAAAGCAACCTGTCGCGGCAAGGACGGTTGCGGTTAACACGGCTTTGGTAGTCTGGGAAAGCCCGGCTCGCCGAACAAGAGAAAAATCAGTTGATTTTTGGGAGCGATCCCCCGCAAGTCCCCGGCGTCTCTCGTGGTCAGACCGACCGGTTTTTGTGGCTCCACGAACCGGAACCGCCTGCGACCAGCCCGCCGTGGACGGGGACGCTACCGGAAGGCAGCCTCCCAGCCTCCCCAATTAGCCAGGTCAGTTGAGCGAGGTGATCAGGTGTAACAAACGGCGTGGCCATTCAAGCCTGGCCCGATGCGAAGCAGCCACCCGTGCCCAGAAGTTTTGTGAACTGTTTCCACCTAAGCGCGAGGGCCTCGCGGTCGATTTGCGCCCTCGCAGCATCATTCATGCGGCTGGGGCTTCTGTCTAGCATCTCGTACTCAGTACCTTTGAGCCTAGGCGAAACACAAGTCAAAAGATCAGTCGGATGAAGTGTGAGCAGCCCCTGGTCGAAGAGTACGTGAATATCGGCTCTCAGTAGCAGGCCATTGCCGACGTGGTTCGACTGCGAGTTGCACCACGGGTCGATATGTGCTGCCTCCAAAGCTTCCTGCGCCGAACATCCGGTCACGATACATCTTGCCTCGAACCTCTCAAGCATCATTTGTCGGAACTCGCTCTGCCGCAGCCGTGCACGTACGCTTGCGAGCATGCGATCCAACTCGATCTCTGGAATTGGAGCCTCCGGTAGTGACGCGGCCGATTCATGTGTTGAACAATCCCCAGCCGCTTGAAGCACCTGGGCAAATTGCTCGGATGTAACCTCTGCGCCTGTTTGTCTAACTCGTATCCCGTAGTCATAAAGCTTGACCGGTTTCTCGTAACAAACAGCGCGCTTTACCAGATAAACTCGTTTGACTCGAGGATAGTCGAGCTTGTCTTGCTTGGTGGGAACGACACAGTCATAAATTTCGAAGTGCCCGAAACCAAGTCCATCGCGAGAGAGAACGACAATGTCGGCAGGTCGATGCGCCGTCTGGCGATACCTGCCGTTCTCGGAAGCAAAGATTCCTCCTTTTATATAGTTGATAATGTCTTCTCGGTCAGGAAACCCATCTTCCGATCGATCGGGATTTCCCAATGCGTATATTCGCTTGTTAGTGTAGTTGCTTGGGTCAATCATCTTTGAGATGCCTTTGTCTTTAGTCGTAATCGCTGACTTCCTTTACAGGACCTAAATTGAAAAACATGGCACTCTGCGTTTCAAATGCATTGTCTCTTCCGCTGCCAAAACACAATCTCGTCTTGGACCGCAACTTAACAAAGGCAGTCGTCAGATGAAAAAGTTTTCGTTGTCCAGCAGATCTGCCACCGCGTTAAATCCCGGCCAGCGCCGCGAGTATTAATACCCTGGCTGCCAACCCCAGTCGACTCGCTCCGACGCAACTGACGCCAATCCTGGGCCCCGCGTGGAGGCCTACTTGTGGTCCCGCACCCAGGGGATGTTGCGAATTGACGTAACAAATTTCCAGGAACGAAAGTTGCCTAATGCGATCGCACCGGCAACTCAACTTGCGTCATCGTCTTGCATCGACTTGCCTTTGTCGTAGCGGGCCACTGTGTCCTTGAGCCGATTCGCGAACT
>DNWZ01000088.1:0-4277 GCA_003506095.1 Planctomycetaceae bacterium
TCGCGATCGAAGAAATCTTTCCACCCTTGTTGGTCGGCAGCGCCGTAGTCGTTCGCCCGCGAGAGCGTGTCGATGACGAAATCGAACTATCAGCGATCATTCGCAATAACGAAATCACTGCGCTGCACGTCGCCGCCGCCTACTGGCACGAATGGGTCGACCTGATGCACGCCGCTGGTCAATGCGTCCCCGAATCGTTGCGACTGGTCATCGTTACCGGCGAAAAAGTTTCGCCAGTGCATTACTGGCGCTGGCTTTCGCTGGTCGCACCTGGTCATGACTCACTGCTGTGGTGCAATGCCTATGGTCCGACGGAAACGACGGTCACTGCAACCGTATTCATTCCGCCCAAAGATTGGACGGGCGACAACATGCCGATCGGCAAACCGCTTAAGCGATACGCGGCCTACATACTTGACCCGAAAGATAGTCCACTCGAATCAGGCGAAACCGGCGAACTTTACATCGGCGGCGATGCACTGGCGCGAGGTTATTTGAATCGGCCTGAGAAAAATGCGGAAGCGTTTCGCGAAGTCCGATTCCCGGACGGCGTTACACGTCGAATCTATAAGACGGGCGACCTTGCCCGTTGGTTGCCAAGCGGCGACATCGAATTTGCCGGACGCATTGACCACCAAATCAAGCTCGGGTCTTATCGGATCGAACCGCAGGAGATCGAACATCACCTGGCGCTACATCCACGTGTTCGCGAAGCGCTCGTCTGTTGCGACGAAATCGATGGACGCAAGTGCTTGACGGCCTACATCGCGTGCGGCACCGAATCGCTGACCCCCGAAGAAATGATCCGATCGGTTTCGGGGCAATTGCCCGATTATATGATTCCGCATCGCTATATCTTCGTCGATTCGTTTCCCAAGACGATCAATGGCAAGATCGATCGCCGTTCATTACCTGCCGCTTCAGGCGCGGTTGCAGCACGTACGATCAATGACGCACCACCACAGACTGATACCCAGCGATGCTTGGCCGCGATTTTTGCTGATGTATTGCAACTCGATTCGATCGGCATTTATGACGATTTCTTCGAACTCGGCGGCAGTTCGTTGCTCGTCACCCGCGTGATCGCTCAGGTTCGCAAACACTTTGACATGCCGATCCCGGTTCGCGATTTCTTCGCCAACCCGAACGTCGCCATGATCGCCGCACTGCTGGATCAACGCGCAGCGCGCAATCATCTGACGCCTGAACAAACCTTGCCACAGGAAGACCGCATTCCAGCGCAGCAACTGCCAACACCGCATCCATTCTTCTTTGAATCGTCGTATGAGACGGCCGCGTCCGATTCACAGTCAAGACTGTTTGCGATTCATTACCCTCCCTGTGCGCCAACCCTTCATCACGCCGTATTGATCTGTTCGCCCGAAGGTAATGAGTACGTTCGTTCGCATCGTAACCTTCAACAACTCGCCTTGCTGCTTTCTCGTATTGGCGCCGATGTACTGCGCTTCGACTTTGCCGCACACGGTAACTCTGGTGGTGACAGCGCGACCATCGGCCCCGATCGATGGCAGCGAGATATCTTAGACGGTCTGGATATGCTGCGGAAGCTTTGCCAGCCCAGGCGAACCACTGTGATCGCAATGCGTTTAGGTGCGACTTTAGCTGCCAATACATCTTTGCTAGATGTTGATGATTTGATCCTCGTTGATCCCGTCCTTTGTGGTGACACCTATTTGACCATGCTGGAAGAGTTCGACGAAGCCGAACTGACCGGATTGAACCGCTACGATCGGGTCAGGAAACCTCAGGTCAAACAGTTGCACGGCCAGCGATTCTCATCCGAGAAGCATAATGCAATATCAAAGCTGCATCTCCCTTCAGTCGAGATATCTGGCGCCAAGAAAACCTTAGTCATTACCAGTCATCGTTACGAAGACGGCGAAGGCCTGCTGCCGACCCCGCCGACTTGGAAACTGCAACCCTGTCGAGATGAAATCGGATGGCATCGTCAACAATTTACCCACGCGGCGTTCGCATCCGCCGACCTCTATCGCAACATCCTCAAGCGGGTGAAATCATGAACGCGATTGACAAATCCGTCATGCAACTAGAAAGCGGTCACACCTTTGGCCGGTCGAATAATTTAGTGGGCATCGCAAAACTTGCGGCAACAGCTCCCGCGATTCGCTTGGGCCAATCGCGTGACCTGTGCGTTGTGATGTTGACCGCCGGCATGATGCACAACGCGGGGCCCTATCGGTTGCACGTCGAACTCGCCAAATCGCTCGCACAGTCAGACGTTTCATCGTTCCGATTTGACCTATCGGGAATCGGCGAAAGCCTTGCTGTCGGATCGTCCGTCGATTCAACCACGCGTGCCGTTGACGAAACGAAACAGGCGATCGACTTTTTGCATGAGAAATTCGGCTTCAATCATTTCGTCGTGTTCGGACTTTGCTCCGGAGCAGACGATGCCTTAAACGTCGCCCTCGCTGATGCTCGCGTTCGTGGCATCGTCATGCTTGACGGCTGCGGTTATCGAACACCACATTACCATTTTCATCGGCTCGTCAGTCGCCACTTGCCATTCCTTTTGCGCCGCGACAAAGTGGTTCGCAAGGCACGGTCTGTCTTAGGCCTTCACGATCACTCTGCCCCACCAGCGTCGCTTGCCCCGGGGTTGGACATTCGTGAATTCCCTGATCGTGAAACCGCCGAAAAGCAATTACAAACTCTGGTGGACCGCGGCACATCATTGCTGTCGATCTACACCGGCGGCGTTCATCAGTATTATAACCATACTGATCAATTCAAACGGATGTTCCCCAACTTGAATGATCGAGGACGGATCACCGTCCGTTACCGTCGTCAGTGGGATCACGTGCTTTACTTAGCCGAAGATCGAATCGCTCTGATCGATGAAGTTACCGACTGGGTCGCAAAGCTAGGATCAGATAACTTTTGAAAAGGTAGCGAGTTTTCTTAAACTGACGCGTCGGGTTGTGATTTTCATTGGCCCGACTGGCCTATCAATTCGGCAAAAGCGTCTTCAGTCAAAACCTTCACACCCAACTGCTCGGCCTTTTCCAACTTACTGCCGGCCGCTTCTCCGGCGACCACATAATCAGTCTTCTTCGACACGCTGTCCGACGCGCGGCCACCGAGTCGCTCGATCAATTCTTTAATCTCCGTGCGTGTGTATCGAACCAGCGTGCCGGTTACGACCAACGTCTTTCCGGCCAAAACGCCACCACCATCGGATGAATCGCTGCCCGCCGCGTTCGGTTCTTCCAACACAACGCCCACCGATTGCAAGTCCGCGATCAGACGCTGGCCCGCATCATCGTGCAGAAACTCATAAACACTGGTCGCGATCGCCTCACCCACCTCGTGAATCGCAGCGATATCATCAGCCGACGCGGCACTTAATTTTTCGATACTCGGATACTGTCTTGACAACAATTTCGCCACTCGCGGACCGACGTGGCGAATCGAGATCGATGCAAGCACACGCGCCAGGCCGCGAGATTTGCTCTCTTGAATCGACTCGATCAATTTCTTCGCTTTCCGCTCCTTCACCAATTCGAGCCGATCGATCAACTGNNCCATACCATCGATATCCATTCCGGTACGCGAAGCGAAATAGATTAAACGTTGGCGCAACTGAGCCGGACAGGTTGGGCTGGTGCAACGAATGTAGACGCCACCTTCATCGCGCGACAACGGTCCGTCGCAAACCGGACATCGCTGCGGAAACTCATACTTCGGCAAGTCGCTCGTTCGCAAATGTTTCTCAACGCGAATCACTTTCGGAATGATCTTGCCCGCTTTCTCCACAACCACTTGATCGCCGACACGAATGTCCAAGCGTTCGATTTCATCGGCGTTGTGCAGCGACGCACGACTGACGGTCGTATCAGCGATATCGACCGGTTCCAAATAGGCAACCGGAGTGATCGCGCCGGTTTTGCCAACCTGCACTTCGATCCGATTCAAACGTGTCACCGCCTCATAACGTTCAAACTTATAAGCCACGACCCACCGAGGGCTCTTGCTGCGAATCCCCAACTCGTCGCGCTGGGCCAGCGAATTGATCTTAAACACGATCCCGTCGACTTCGAACGGCAATTCGGGCATCGCCTCTTCGAGTGCTTCCACCGCCTTGAGCGCTTCATCGCCACTTTGCAACAGCCGAACATCGGGTGTAATCGGAATCGAAAAACTGCGCAATTGATTCAAAAAGTCGATATGCGTCGTCGCGGACATTCCGTCGGTGCGTCCGACACCATGACCAAAGAATCGCAGTTTGCGTTTGG
>DNWZ01000088.1:4295-8237 GCA_003506095.1 Planctomycetaceae bacterium
CATTTAAATCGGCCAAATCGGCATCGGTCATATAAACTTCGCCGCGAACTTCTAACATCGATGGAATGTTGTCGCCCTGCAATTGCAATGGCAAGTCGCGTATCGTACGAATGTTATGAGTGATGTCGTCGCCGACTTCGCCGTTGCCGCGAGTGACCGCTTGAGTCAACTTTCCATCGACATAAAGAATCGACGCCGCAACGCCATCGATCTTGTATTCCATCACCCATTGTGCCGCTGCACTGCCCAGCAGTTTTTCGGTGCGAGCGAAATAGGCGGCCAATTCTTGGCGGTTGTAAGTGTTGTCGATCGACAACATGGGAACCGCATGAGCGATTTGGTTCAGGTGAGGAACCGGCGCATCGCCGATCCGCTGGGTTGGGCTGTCGTCGGCGATCAGGTCCGGCCGCTCTGATTCCAAGCGACGCAAGTCTTCCAGCAACCGGTCGTACTGCAAGTCGGTGATTTCCGGTTCCGCGTCGACATAATAAAGTTGATCGTGACGGCGGATTTCGCTTCGCAAACGCTTGATTTCGGCTTCGATCGGCTGCATCGTTTGTTTTCAGCTTCGCAAGAGGCGGGAAAAGTGTTGGAGAGTAGCCAAAGGTTGACGAGCACAGTTTAGCGGACGGGAATCGGCGTTGGATAGCAACACGCATTTCGCTCAGCGGATCTGTTTGCGGCGTGGCGATCGCGTCGCCGCGACTTCGATCACTTCATCGTCTGCCACAACCCAAATGCGATCTTCGCACGCCGGTTGCACCAAAGCAGTTCCCGTAAATTGACCGATCGCGGGCAGAATCAGGCACGACCGAGCAGCGTCAAAGAAAAAGCACGGAAGTTTTGCGGTTTGCGAAATCGCATCACCCAAACGAATCGCAGGATGCAAATGACCCGAAAGACAAAGCTGTGAATCACCATGCGGCTGCGAAGGAAAATGTTCCAGCGTCACTCCATCGATATCCCACGGCGGACTGACGACTCGCAGCGGCCAATCGGACGACAGCGGCCCGGTCGCAATGTCGTGATTGCCCATGACGAGTGCAATTTCCAATTCCGAATGCCGATCCAGAAATTGCGAAAACGAATTTCGGACATTCTCAGCCAACGAGGATCGGGCATGAAACAGGTCGCCCAGAATCGTCACACGCTCGGCACCGGTTTCGGAGATCATCTGGCTGACCGCGGCCAGGGTTGCGTCAGTCGATCCGCGCGGCACTGCCACGCCGCTGGCGCGAAACGTCGCTTCCTTGCCCAAATGCAAATCGGAAACCAGCAACATTCGCTGCTCCGGCCAAAAAACACCGCGACTTGCCAACAAACGAAACTCGGTCTGAATCAGTGTGACGATCATGGTTTAAAAAATAACCATTCCTGCGAACGCCAACCATCACCAGTCGCGGCGAGCCCACCCGTTTGCCGGGCGATCGGAAACCGAGCCCGGTGGGTGGATAATGGCTTTATGAAACAGCTTCGGCGAGTATCGCCCTATGCGGCGCGGCGGAAGTCAAGGTCGTCCAGCACCTCCAAGGCGTTCATTGCGGCTTCGAGCGAACCGAGTTGAGCTACCAAGTCTTTGATTCCAGCGGCTTGATCGTCGGATGCGTCGACTCCGAGTTCGCCGAGCAATTCCTGCAGCTCGTCGGTGCTCATGTTGGCGATCAATTCTTCGGGAGTTTGTGTAATATCGTCCATGAGTTGTCTCCTCGGTGTTTGTAACGGAAAATCGTGTCGCGGCTCTTGTCCCGGCCACACCGAATGCATCGATCTTTCGGGGGCAAGATCGACAAACAAATCTGCCACGGCGTCAAGGTTTAACATTGGCGGCTTTCGCCGGTTTTGCGATCGGTGCGGGCTTCGCGAATCGCCCCCTTTGCCATAAACTCTGCCATCCAAAGATCGCAAGACATCTTGCCGTCCCAAACGTGGGGGCGGCCACCTGCTGAGCCCAGAAAGATGATTGTGCCGGTCTTGAAGAACGAAATTTGACCCTGAAAGCAAGCGTTTTCCTGACATAGGCTTGCCCCACCAGGGCGGACAAAACTTTTTGCACGAACAGAAAAATTGGTGAAATGATGAGCGGCGATTGCGATTTTGGTCTGATCGGTTTGGCGGTGATGGGCGAGAACCTGGCGCTGAACGTCGAAAGTCGCGGTTACAAGGTCGCCGTCTTTAACCGCACGACTTCGAAAGTCGACGAATTGATCGAAGGTCGCGCCAAGGGCAAGAACTTCGTCGGTTGCCACTCGATTCAAGACTTCGTCGCCGCCGTCAAACGCCCTCGCAAATTGATGATGCTGGTTCAAGCCGGCCCCGCTGTCGACGCGATCATCGAACAGTTGATTCCGCTGTGCGAGCCCGGAGACATCATCATCGACGGCGGCAACACGCATTATCTCGACACCGAACGTCGCACAAAAACAGTCGAAGACGCTGGGCTGTTGTTCTGCGGTTGCGGCGTTTCCGGCGGTGAAGAAGGTGCGCTCAAGGGCCCCAGTTTGATGCCCGGCGGCAGCCCTCAAGCTTGGCCTCAAGTCAAGGAAATGTTCCAAGCGATCGCCGCAAAAGTTGGTCCCAACAACGACATTCCCTGCTGCGAATGGGTCGGACCGCGTGGTGCCGGTCACTACGTCAAAATGGTCCACAACGGGATCGAATACGGCGATATGCAATTGATCTGCGAAGCGTATCAGTTGTTGCACGAAGTCGGTGGCTTGACCAACGAGGAACTGTACGACGTGTTTGCTGAGTGGAATCGGGGTGATCTGCAAAGTTACCTGATCGAAATCTCTCGTGACATTTTCAGCGCCAAGGACGACCAGGGCGGCGAAGGTTTCTTGGTCGACAAGATTTTGGACGTCGCCGGCGCGAAGGGAACAGGAAAGTGGATGAGCCAACTTGCGCTCGACCTCGGCGTCCCCAGCACCCTGGTCACGACCGCCGTTTTCGCTCGGGCTCTTTCGTCGCAAAAAGACGCCCGTGTGCGGGCCAGCAAAATCCTTTCTGGCCCCAAGGAATCCGAAAATGCCGAATTGCGCGCGACTTGTATGAAAATGGTGGGCAATAAAAAAGCGTTCGTCGAAGCGGTTCGCCAAGCGTTGTACGCGTCGAAGATCGTCAGCTATGCACAAGGGTTTGTGCAGTTGCAAGCGGCGTCGACCGAGCACAACTGGAGTCTCGATTACGGTCAGAACGCTCTCCTGTGGCGCGGCGGATGCATCATCCGTGCACAATTCCTCGATCGCATCAAAGAAGCGTTCGACGAAACACCAGATCTCGAAAACTTGTTGATCTATCCGTATTTCAAGAACGCGCTCGACAAGGCCCAACAGTCGTGGCGAGCGGTGATCGCAACCGCAGCCGTGATGGGTATACCGGTTCCGGCGTTCAGCGTAGCGTTGAATTACTTTGATGGTTACCGAATGGCTCGCTTGCCTGCGAACCTGTTGCAAGCCCAACGCGATTACTTCGGCGCCCACACTTATAAGCGGGTTGACAAAGAAGGAACATTCCACAGCGAGTGGCTCGACTTGCGCAAGCAACCTTCTTGATAGATTTTGTCGATATGAGGATTCAGCAACATTAATCTGGCCAGCTCTCCCACCGGTCGGCTGCTGCGGTTATGCCGTAAGGAGCTTCGCGAAACGCTGCGCGACCGGCGGACGATTCTTACGCTGGTCTTGATGCCGCTGTTGCTCTATCCGCTGTTGAGTATGACGTTGCAGCGGTTTCTGTTTTCCGCTCGGGCCGCTGGCGATCTGGTTTATCGGATTGCCGTGATCGGCGAAACGGAAGCGAATCTGCTGCGTGCGTTGATCGACGATCCTTTGAGCCAACCACCAGAAGTTTTGCTGCAGGCGAACGATTCGCAGTTGGCACAATTCGAACTGGTCGCGCATGAGTCGTTGACTCCCGAGCAGGTTTTAGCGGAAAAACTGGTCG
>DNWZ01000589.1:0-2609 GCA_003506095.1 Planctomycetaceae bacterium
CGTTCACGCCGCAGTTATCAGCGTCTCAGGTTATCGGCGGCTTTTTTTCGACTTGGGTGTTTTCTTGACCTTCCGCGCATCACCGCGGCCTGACGATTTCGACTTCTTCTCTGGTGCGATATAGAACTCATTGCCGGCGGAATGACTCTTCACAAAATCGAAAATCAATTGTCGTTCGCGTAAGTCGACCTTCGCAACCTTGACAGATAATTCATCACCCAACCGATACTGATTACCTGCCTTATGACCGACCAACATTTGCCCACGTCGTTCGAATCGATACTTATCACTGGGCAACGAGGTGACTGGCAAATAACCGTCGATCGGCAATTCAATGCCGCGTGCGAAAATACCGTCGATAAAAACTCGATTGACGATCACTCGCATCGTTTGGCCGACTTGCTTTTTCATAAAGTGCAGCAACTTCAACTGGATCAGCTCGCGCTCGGCCTGAGCCGCATTGCGTTCTTGATCGCTGCAGTGGAATCCGAGCCTCAGCAAGACGGCATACGATTCATCGGGCGTCTTTTTGCGATCGATCAGGTTTTGAACCAAGCGATGGACGCTCAAATCGGGATAGCGACGAATCGGGCTGGTGAAGTGGCAATAATGTTCCATGTCGAGGGCATAATGGCCTTCGCGATTGGGACCATAGATCGCTTTGTTCATGCTCTTCAGCACCGAGAAATTGACCGCGTTCTCTAGCGGCGTTCCGGCTACTAAGTCGAGCACACGTTGAAGATCCTTACGGCTTTCGACACTCGTGACCGGCAATCGCAAATCTTTGACAAACATTTCCAGTTGTCGCAGTTTGCGTCGATCCGGTGGCGGGTGGATCCGATGCAGAAAGTTCAGCTCTTGATCATCCAACCAAGTCGCGACGGCTTGATTGGCCGCCAACATAAACTCTTCGATAATCTGGTGGCTTTCAGTATAAGCCTCGACGTGTGCCCCTTTAACCTTACCGTTTTTATCTAAGTCGATTTTGACTTCGGGCACTTCAAGGGTCAGCGAACCGCGATTGAATCGCCGACGTCGCATGGCCATCGCGAGCGTGTGCATCCGAGCGAGCAGGTCACATATGGCATCGCCCCACTGGGCACGCTTAGACTCGGGCGCCTCGATAAACTCGTCGACCTGTTCATAATGAAACCGCTGGTCGCTGCGGATCGCCGCATTATAAACTTCGACCGACGTGATCACGCCGTCGTCCAGCATCTCGATCTCGACGGTCTTGGTCAGCCGCACTTTTTCGGGTTGCAAACTGGCCAAGTGGTTGCTGATCACTTCGGGGATCATTGGCACCACGCGGTCGGGCAAATAAACGCTCGTCGCCCGGCGCTCGGCTTCTTGGTCCAGCGGCCCACCGACCGGTACAAACGCCGTTACGTCGGCGATGTGCACCCAAAGCGTCCAGCGACCGTCTCGGTGTTCCAGCGAAATCGCATCATCAAAGTCGCGAGCGTCGATCGGGTCGATCGTGATCGTCAACAATCCGGTCAAGTCGCGTCGCTCCGGCGGGACAACACCTTCGGCAAACGCGTCAGCTTGGGCGCGTGCTTCATCCAGCACCACGTCGGCAAAACTTTCTGGCAGCGCGTATTGCCGCATGATCGTCAACGTGTCGATCGCCGGATTGTTGGTCTTGCCCAACACTTCCAAGATGACCGCTTCGCCCGCATCGGTCGCGGTTGGAAAGGAGACGATTTCGACGAATACCTTGTCGTCGTTCTCGACCGGCAAACCGCGGACATCGCCCACGACCAGCGGCCGCTCGTACGGTACGCCGTCCAAATGGACCAGCGCTTCGCTGCCGCGTTGTTCGAAGGTGCCGGTGAATTGCCGGCGGCCACGTTCGAGCACTTTGTCGACATAGCCTTCCATCGCATCGCCACGACGATCGCCGCGCGGACGCATGCGGACTTCGACCGTGTCGCCATCGAGCGCCCCGCCGGTTGCCCCTGGTGGAATGAAGACATCGTCGGGCGAATCGGCACCTTCGACACCATCACCGCGACGGACGAAACCGAATCCGCCCATCGCGCCGCGGAACGTGCCACGAACAATGCCGTCTCGCCGCGCCAGGTCGACGCCCAAACGGGTAATCGCCGCAGCGGCTTCGGATTTCGATCGCCGCGGCGTCGGTTCCGCATCGAGATCGGATTCGTCGAGTCCGTCTGATTCCAGGTCGGGCGAGTCGGGATGTCCGACATCGGTGTCGCTGGCGATTTTTTTCTTTCGCGGCGATTTTTTGGGCGGTTTGGTCGCGACGGCTTCCGGTGGCGGAGCGGCCGAGGCGAGCATGACGAGGTGGTTTGAACCGTAGACGAGTTGGCCGCGGTGAACGAGTGCCTTGACGACACGTTTGACTTCGCGAAAGTCGTCGGTCGTCACGCCCAGCGCCGCAGCGATCAACTTCGGTTTAATTGGCCGATAATTGGGGGAGCTGACCAGGCGCAAAACGCGGTCAGCCAATTCTGATGATACTTCCATGCGTCAAAGATACTCGATTGCGAGCGTCCCGGAATCCGAAAAACCGCCAATGTGGCCGAAATCAAGGCCCTACGGTTGCGGTTAGTGATGGTCGGCAGCGATCAACAGCGATCGAG
>DNWZ01000589.1:2782-3394 GCA_003506095.1 Planctomycetaceae bacterium
GGTCGGCGATCCATCGCAATCGTCCGCGTCCGCCGGCGAACCAGCCTGGGCATGGCGGCGGTGGCGGCAATGTGATCAACGTGCCTTATCCTTGGTGGGGCGGAAACGTTTGGGGACCGTCATGGGGAAACCCTTATGGTTACAACTATTATGTCCCGGGCTTCGGCTTCAGCCAGTTCGGCGGCTGGCAAAATTGGTCAGTCATGCAAACGCAACCGGTCCAGCCGATCATCGTCGTCCAGCCACAGATTGTGATGCCGCCAGCGGCTGTGAACCCTGCGGCGAACGTCGGTGCGATGCCGCCACCAGCAATCGCCAATCGAGCCGGTGGGCCGATTCGAGAAGACTTGGAGATCGCTCGGCGAGCCGCCGCTCTGAAAGCGAGTAACGAAGCGGGACGAATGCGCGCCGACCAGTTGATCGCGGAAGGCGACCGCGAGTTTGCGGCCGGTTCGTATCGTCGCGCCGCGCAGAAATACCGCGAAGCGATTAACCGCGCCCAAGATTACTCGACCGCCTATTTTAGGGCCGGTCATGCGTATACGGCTAACGGCGATTTCGATCTCGCAGTGACCTACTTTGCGCTAGCCCTTGAGTTGGCACGAACGCCTG
>DNWZ01000132.1 GCA_003506095.1 Planctomycetaceae bacterium
CCGATTCGTCGCTATCCCGATTTGACAGTCCACCGATTGGTGCAAAACCTGCTCGATCGCAAAAAGACGCCCGATGAATCGTATGCCGTGTTGCTGAGGTTGGGGTTCCACTGCAGCGATCAAGAACGCAACGCTGCCCAGGCGGAGCGTGAATTGATACAACTGAAGTTGCTGCACTTCATGAAAAAGCAAGTTGGCCAAACGATGCGAGTGATCGTCAGTCGCGTCTTTATCGACGGCATTTTCGCTCGCGGTATTGAATTGCCGATCGATGGCTACCTACCAGTGACATCGTTGCCCAGCGACAAGTATCGTTTCGAGCGGCGCGGACAAATGTTGGTCGGTTATAAGGAAGGGAATCAGTATCGGTTGGGCGATGAATTGTCTGTCAAGGTCGCGAAGGTCGACTTGCGAGAACGACAATTGATTTTCGATTTTGTAAAGAGTCATTCCAGCGGTAATGAGTTCTATGTCGCGCCGACTAAAAAGTTAAAATCATCGGGTCGTGGTGATGCGCGTAAAGTCAAGAAAACGCCTAAGTCGAAAAAGAGTCGCCGATAACCTGAGTCGCCGTTAACCGCGGTGCGAATGCTGAATGATTTCCAATCAAAGCCCGATGGCCAAACAGGCCTACCCGATCTTCGCATTGTTGTTGGCGATGTGGTTGGTACAACTCGTCGACATGATTATCCCGTTTGATTTCAACCGATTCGGGTTGTTGCCGCGGACGATCAGCGGATTGCCCGGCATTGCATTGATGCCGTTTTTGCACGCCGGATGGGGGCACCTGATTTCCAACACGATACCGCTTGCGATTCTGTTGGGATTGACCGTGGCGTCGCGTCATCAAGCATGGCCAGTGATCACGGTTATCGTGATCGGCGGTGGCGTGTTGCTATGGTGCTTTGGCCGCAGCGCCTACCATATCGGTGCCAGCGGTTTAGTATTCGGATTGATCGCATACTTGATCACGGTCGGTGTTCGCGAAAAGCACATCATTTCTGCTGGCATCGCTTTATTAGTCGGTTTCCTGTTCGGCACCACGCTCGTTACCGGTGTCATCCCATCGTTCGGCTCGGCGATCTCGTGGGACGGGCATTTGATGGGTGCGATCAGCGGAACGTTGGTGGGCGTGAAGACATCCAAACCGGCAGGCCGCTTGACTCGGTGACATCCGTTCGGCCAGCCGTGCATGGTTCGTTTGGTTATGTCCAGCACACCAAACCCATTGCGACGCTGTCGGGAAAAGCCCCAATGGCGCTGTACCTCGATTAGTCCATTACGGCGATGCGATAACTTCACCACCAGCGCGGGTGCTCAGCGCGCGGTACAACGATTGGTCCACTGATTCGTTTAAAAAACGCACGCTCCCATCGGCAAAACAAAATTGCGCCCCGCCGACATGGTTACTTCGAAAACCGATAACATTCCACCAATCGTCGGGACGAGGCGGATTCACAAAATAGTTCAGCGGCGTGTGGCACGTGGCCCAATCGCCGTTGGCATAGAATGCAACCGACTGATTGATTTGGCTCGCGACATCCTCGCCCACCATCAATGTGTTCGACATGCCATCGATTATTCCGCCAAAAGCTTGCGGCTCACGATACGTCACTCGCCAAAATAGACCATTGCAACCACCGAAGAAATAACACTCCGGCAAACTTCCCGAGTGAATGGTCAATGGCAACCCTGTTACATTATCCCCCAACACTCCTTTGTAGCTGGTCAGTGCAACATCAATCCCCGTCCACTGGTACTGGTCCGCTGACAACCGCTGGACTGCACTATCCGAAGGACAATTCAGCACGGGAACCCGTGTCTGCATCGCACCCCGGACAACAGGGTTCATGATGCCACCGCCACTAAGGAAGTCACCATCGAAACCTAGCGACAGCGAGTCATACAAAGCGCGCTGCTCCAGGTATGGCAAGATACCAACGATCCAGCCCTTGCCATTGTGCTGTGTTATATCGTTAGCCCCAAGAATCCACGGCGCAATACTAACGGGTAATTTTCGATGGGCATCGTGGTAACTATGCAATGCCAATCCGATCTGCTTCAGCTTGTTCGAGCAACTCATCCGCCGCGCAGCCTCACGGGCCTGCTGAACGGCGGGCAGCGTGATCGCAACAAGAACACTGACGATCGAGATGGTTACCAGCAACTCCACAAGCGTCATGCCAAGACGCCTCACGACTGCATACTTCCGCGACGCTTGCCAACCATGAAGTTTCATCGCTGCTCCCGGTAAACAATGGCCCGCTCGTGCCAAAATTTCCAATTTTCCCCTCGGGCTCAGTATAGCTCAAAACACCCGGTGCCAACTTGCAAAAAGGGCCGAATAGAGTACAAGAAATGCTGCCCAAATCGCGAGTATAACGGCGGCTAGCGTTGGTGGTGCCCGCGACAATAAATGACCCAAAACGAGGTACACCGGAAACACACTCGACGCAAACCGTGCATGCCCCATCATCACAATACGATAGCTGTGCGATAAATAAGGAACGCCCAACAAGCCAATCGACAACAAAACCTCGTAAGAATTAAGCCACCGCTTCCACCACCCCACACCAACCAGTGCCGCCGTCAACACAAAGTAAATCGGATTTGCAACTTCGAAACTGAACAATTCACTAGTACTGCTGTCGAATCTTCTCCAGTATGCAAATGAATTTGGATCAAACTTGCTCCAAATTGGCTCTAGCGTTGCAAGTGCTATTACGTATTGTCCCAATGACTCAGGTTGTCGTGCGACCCAATGGCTTTGCGTCTTCACAAAGGCAAGTGCATCACCAAACTGGAAGTGCTGATACACCATGTAAGCG
Source organism: Planctomycetaceae bacterium (assembly GCA_003506095.1). Lineage (GTDB taxonomy): Bacteria > Planctomycetota > Planctomycetia > Pirellulales > Pirellulaceae > UBA6163. The sequence continues at coordinate 2,829 of DNWZ01000132.1, forward strand.
ACAAGTCCCCAAATGGACAGCGGCAAACAGAATAAAGACTTGATTGCAAATTGATTCCAACCCCGGCTCTGTTGCCACAGATACCAAACAAATGGCAGCACCAACGCGACACCAGCCGAACGACAACCGGTCGCCAGCCCAACAATGAACGCAACCACGAGCACAGGAAATCCACGGTTCATGGCAAACAGTGCCGCAACAAGCAACAGAACAAACAACGACTCGGTATAAGCCATTCGCATGAAAAATGTAATCGGCCAGAATGCCAATCCTAACAATACCCATTCGCACGAAGACTTTTGCGAATCGCCGTACCTATCGTGCACATACAAAAATACGATTGAAAACAACGCAAGCAAGCTTGCATGCGAAACAACCAGCAGTGCCACCTCTTCGGAAATCGGTGCCAAAAGCGTTAATGCCTTGCCCATCACCGGATAAAGGGGAAAGAACGCGACGCTCGATGCCCTTTGAGGATTATACTCATATCCATCACGCACAATTCGCGCGTACCATACTCCATCCCAATTAGCCAACGCGTGAGGCAAGCCGGGGTCATTCTGGTTGACGCTTGGTAAATTGCGGCGTGGAATCAGCTCGGTACCAAATGCCACGCCCAGTACAACCAATACCGTGCTGAGGTAATAAAAGGTGAAGCCCGTGAACAACGCCTCCTTGTACCGCGACCAAATCGTCAAATTGGACGACGATGACAGCGTGGGACCGTCTACTTCAGCACCTCCACCGGCATTTGTCATGTCTTTTCCCATTTACTGTAACCCGATCACACGGCGGGCTTCTGTGCGCGAATAAACAGACATGCCCCTTGGCGTTCCCCGTCGTCACGCCACTGTTGAATCATTTGACGAATCGTTTCAAAACACCGCACTTTTGATTCGCCATTCCGGCTTGCTAAAACTTTTGCGACGCGGTGTGAAATGCGGTAAGGCCAAGCGGTAATCAATCGGCGTTCCCAATTTGCAATCACAGTCGGCGGGACAATACGTTGCATCTCAATAACGGTGAAACCGGTTGTTTGCAGGATTGCGGCCCAATGATCGCGATTGAGCAGTGTTCGATGACAAAAAATCAGATTCAAAATCGAGCGATAAACCTTCTCAGTCCGGTTCATCCCCAGTCGCTTCAGCAATCGACTTACCGCAGAGCAGTCGTGGATATCGGACAATACAATCGTAGCAACAAAACTGCCCCCCGGTGCCAAAACGCGATAAGCCTCGGCAATCACCTCGCCGGGATGTTCAATATGCTCAAGAACAGAAATCGAAATAGCTGTCGCGAAAGAATTATCCGCAAATGGCAAACTACGAGCGTCTGCACAGCACACGCGACCAAACTTACCTGACTGCTCGGCAATCGCAATGTCCTTACCAGAGATATCAATACCATAGTCAATCGTCGACAGAATCGCCGCTTCGGCAAACTCACCTCTGCCGCAGCCGATCTCCAGTACGGGTCGCCGCATGCGAAGCCCCGCGAGTGGCTCCAGCTCGGCGACACGAAACATGGCATGAGCGATCGGGACGCGTCCAAAATAGTAATCCGCAATCGTTCGCCAGGACGCAAACTCGACAAACGACTCTCCTTCACCATCGGCTGGTCGATGCACTTGATGCAATGCTTGTTCGTCTAGTCGCATGATATCGCACTCTGCCCAAAGAGAAATTAAAAACCAGAGCTGGAAGTCGTGCGACGGCATCTCAACGGCTAACAACCGCTTCCGGGAATTGACTCCGCAGCAAGTCAGCCACCTCGTCACTTACGCTTGTCCCTTTCAAATAAATCTCGCGCAGGTTTTGAAGTTTCACTAACTTCCTGGCTCCCGCATCGGTCACCCGCGTCCCCTCTAACCCGATCCGATCGAGCCCTGCCCAGCCAATGATCACATCCATTGACCGATCACCGATCGCGGTATCAAACGCATCAAACTTTTCGAGGTGCGACAGCGATTTCAAGCTTTGCATTCCTGAGTCCGTAATCGCAGTGGAACTCAAATACAACTCTCGGATCTGGGATAACTTACTTACGCTGCCCAGTCCGCGATCGGTTACTTTGGTGTTCCCAAGCCCAAGTCGCGACAGTAGCGGCATGCTTTCCAAATGGATCAAGCCACGATCCGTAATACTGGTGTTGAACAGGTCCAATTTGCGTAGGTTTGAGAGTTCGGCAAGATGTTTTAAGCCGTCATCGGTGACAGCCGTGTCACTGATGTAAAGCTCACGCAATTCTGCAAATGATGATACCTCTTGCAATGCGCTATCGCTGGCCCCGGACTCGGTCAACCACACGATGGTAATTGGCGAATTGGGGAGCGAAGAATCGACTTCGACTGCACCACCCTGAGCTAGAATCGCCGCACCTTGATTAGGCTGCGAACACCCGATTGAGCAAATCGATGCGATCACCAAAGCCGGGCCAAACAAAGCAGCGGGACACCAAAATGAATCTTTTATCATTTAGCAGCCCCCTGCGGCTGGAAAGACTGACGGAAGACCGCGAACTGAACGAGTCGGAAAACTGATTTCAGCGACTCAATCGCCGATAGCTTGCTTGCGCCTCGAACCCGATCGCTGAATACGATCGGAACTTCCAGCATCCGAGCCCCTCTAGCGTGCAATCTTAGTAAAATCTCTTCTTGAATCGAATAGCCCTGGCTAACCATCCCGGCAAAGTTCAATTCTCTCAAGCGGGCAACGCGATAGCAGCGGAATCCGCCGCTGCAATCGGCGACAGGTAAGCGTAAAACCGACGTTGCAAAAAGATTGACCAATCGGCTGATGACGATCCGCCTCCAGGACCACCCACTTGTCCGGCCACCTTGAATGTAACGTGAACCGATCACAAGATCCGCTTGTGTATCGCTGCAAGTCGCCGCGTGGATCAGCCGGGGGATATCCTCAGGAGCATGACTAAGATCCGCGTCGAGGTTAACAACAAGGTCGTACTGATGGTCGACTGCATACTGAAGCCCAACGCGCATCGCGTTACCTAGGCCAGGGCTTTCCTTGCGAATCATCACGCGAAGTCGGGGATTGTTCTCCGCCATTTGGTTCGCCCTATGAGCGGTGCCGTCGGGCGAGTCATCATCTACTACCAACATGTCCGTATTCGGGCAAGCCGTAGCAATCCGACAAAGCAGTGTTTGTATGTTCTCAATTTCATTCAGTGTTAAAACAAGAATTAATGATCGCATGATAGTTTGAACACCTAGCGTTTCGGACAAAGCTGCGGCATCATAATCAATCAATGAACAGCGCAGAAAAGCAAGGTTTCATTAACTGCCGCGCGGCGATTGCCTTCAAGCAATCAGGCAACCTCAAGTCTAACTCGCAGCTATTATTTCATATTGCACTTAGCAACTCACAAACATATTTTCTTTCAACAGATTCAAAAATAAAAAAAGTGCAACTTTGTAACTGCTAATCCGGCCGCAATACAAAACAGGTGAACCTTCTGAATAAAGTTTTTTTGCTGAGGTGGAATGCTCCCCAAAACCTGAT
>DNWZ01000529.1 GCA_003506095.1 Planctomycetaceae bacterium
TGACCTGCTTGCCCCAGGCATCGAACAGCCCAGGGAAAGCCACGCCGCCGGTCGTCATCGTGCCGCCGAGTTGACTGTTGCGTTCCACCAGCAGAACGCTCGCACCGGCACGTCCGGCCTGAATGGCTGCGATCGTTCCCGCAGTGCCGCCACCGACCACCAACACATCAACGTCTACCGTCGTCTCGGGTTCGGCCGCCTGGGGCAAGTTGGAGGCGCTGACCTCGGTGGTCGAGGCAATGCTGAGCCCCAGGCCAGCGGTTCCTATAACCGACGTTTGGATAAAATTTCTGCGACTGCTATGCATGTTGTTATCCCAGAGTATTTATTTGTGCTGGGGAAATGAGGCAAGCTGGTGCTCGTTCGGTAAACGATCTCCCGGCATCATTTTTTCACGATCGATTGCTTGGTCTGCGATGTTTGTCCTGCATGACTTGCGGACCAATCCAAATCTGCCTAGATTATCTGACAATTGAAATGAGGTCAAGTCTTGGCGTCGCGCGATGTTACCGGTAATGGACGGTTGACGCTTCCGGAGCAGGCATGAACGACGTCACACTCGAAAACTCGACGCTTCGTAAAGTCGCCTGGCGATTGGTGCCGTTAATCTGCGTGTGCTTCCTGCTGAACATCATCGACCGGACCAACGTCGGCTTCGCTCGTCTGAGAATGCAAGATGATCTCGGGTTGAGCGAGCAAATGTTCAATCTGGGCTTCGGCATGTTCTACGTCGGATACCTTCTCTTTGAACTGCCAAGCAATCTGCTGATGCGTCGCTTCGGTGCTCGGCGCTGGATTGCCCGAATCATGATTTCATGGGGCATCGTATCGGCGTTAACTATGTTCGCGTGGGACCAATAGATGAACGCGACTAAAGCCACGAGCGATCGGCGGATTGTCACACTAACTTACCTTAACCCATTCCCTTAGGAGATTTGATTGATGTTGAAGCATCATGCTTTCAGAGCTAAACCAGGAAAAATGAAAGAGCTAATTTCACTTTATAAGGAACTAGCTGCGCGAGCGGATGAGATCGTGCCTGACGCAACCCATCGCGTCTACCGCGAGGCGGTCGGAGATAGCTTCATTCTCCACGTGTTCTCAGACGTCCCCGACATGAACAGTTCATACAAGAATCACCACGTGGTGGCTGGCGATGAGATCTGCGCTGCGTTGATCGCTCGGCTCCAGGAATTGGTCGAATCGCACACCAGTCAGTTTTGGGAAGAGGTTTATCCGAATGTCCATTGATAAGATGTTTGACCTGAGCGGCAAAGTGGCATTGGTTACTGGCGCTGCAGGCAGCTTAGGAAGTGCAATCGCAACAGTGTATGCAGACGCCGGCGCGGACTTGCTGCTGGTCGATATCGACGGAGATGGATTGTGCCGATTGGCGAAAGAGCTTGAGGGTGCTGGTCACCGTGTTTGTACCTTCGTGGGAAGCGTCGGTGATATTCGGCAAGTTACCGAGATGTTTGAGTTGCTGGATCGTGAGTTCGGAAAGATCGACATCCTGGTCAATGTCGCTGGCCCCACAAAGTGCAGTAAGCCTGAAGAGGTCGATTTCGCTGATGTGGAGTATTCGATGCATCATATTGCGACAGCCAGATTTTTCTGTTGCCAGCAAGCGGGCAAGCGGATGCTGGCCGCTTGCAAGGGAAGCATCATCAGCATTTGTTCGGTCACCGGCATCACAGCGAATGGTCGCAGTCATATGGCCTATAGCATGGGGATGGCTGCGGTTGGGCAGATGACTCGCGAACTAAGTACGGAGTGGAGTGGTCGAGGGGTGCGTGTGAACGCCATCGTCTGCGGACAGATCACCAACAAGAGCCTCGAGCAGCGAATGGAAGAAGACCCACGATTGCGAAAGAATTTCCTGCGTGGGATCCCGATGGGGCGTTTGGGAGTCAACGACGATATCAAGGGGATCGCTCTGTTGTTGGCATCGGACGCTTCTTCCTTCATCACTGGTGCCTTGATTCCACTGGATGGCGGAAACCTGGCCAAGAACGCTGGCGGGTCGCACCCGGGGATGCCTGAGTTTTGAAGTCCGTCGTACGAAAGTGCCACCCCCATGAACATCGAAGACAGCCTCCACAGCAAGCTCGACCTACGATTCACAACTCGTGACTTTTGCCTGGAAACTGGCCAGTTCCTTCCCGAACTGCGGCTCGCCTATGAGACTTATGGGACGCTCTCACCCAGTCGCGATAACGTGGTTCTGCTGACGCACGGCTACACGAGCAATCATCACATGGTTGGGCCCCCAGGTTCCACTTTAGCCGAAGGCTTGTGGAACAGTCTGGTCGGACCGGGCAAGGCGATTGACACCAACCGCATGTTTGTTGTCTCCTCAAACATGCTCGGCTCGTCCTACGGTTCCACCGGTCCAACACACAAAAATCCGGCGACGGGCCGGCCTTACGGACCGGACTTTCCAGAGATCACTTTGGTCGACATCGTCACCGCGCAGCGAGCGCTGTTGAATCATCTGGGGATCGACCATTTGCTCGCCGTGGTCGGCCCATCCTACGGAGGCTTTCAAGCATTTCAGTGGGCGGTGAGCTTTCCGGAATTCCTCGATGGCATCGTCCCGGTGACGTCCGATTTCAAGGTTAGCAGCAACTCTAAAGAAAGCTTGAATGCTTTGATCCACAGACTGGCGTCTGACCCCAATTGGCATGGCGGGCGCTACTATGAACAAGGCGTTGTCCCGGAGGTGATGACGCGCATCCGTTTTGAGACGCTGGTCCATTACGGAATTCACGAGCTTCTCGCTGGGGATTTTCCTGACTCGGCATTACGTGAAAAGGAGATCGAACGGATGGCCCACAAATGGGCGTTGGAGTTTGACGCCAACTCGATGATCGTGCTTGGGCGAGCCATGTGCCGCTTTAACCTGCAGGACGAATTGCCGAGGATCAAAGCTCGCGTGTTATTCGTGTTGTCGCGGACAGATGAAGTCTTTCCGCCGTCCCTGGCGCCAGATGTCATGGCAAAGCTGCAACAGTCAGGTGTGAACGCAGAGTACTTTGAGATCGATAGTGATTTGGGGCATGCTGCCTCGGGGCTGGACGGTGCGAAGTGGGCCCCGAAACTCATGGAGTTTATGGGCGACTTGTTTTGATCGGGAGGGGAATCGTGAGGTGGACGACCAGCAGATTCATGGAGGCCAGTAGATTTTGGGGATCGGCACTGGTTGCTGTCGAAAGATGTAGGTCGAAATAGAGGAGACCAGATCGAGCAGGACACCGGTCGCCGAGCAGTAGGCAGCGCAGGCGATCTCAGCGATCCAGCTACAGCCGATCGCGTGATGACCACCAATGTCCGTGCCCCATGGTTGATGTGCCGAACTGCGGCCTCTGTGCTAATCGAACAAGGTTATGGTCGCGTGATCAACCTGGCGATCGCACTCGAACCGGTGTGACCGCCAACGCGATCTGTCCAGGCCCGTTCGAAACCGAAATGAACCGGGTGTTGACCGAGGATCCGGACACCAAGGAGGCCTTCGCCGCCCACACCGCCATGCGTCGTTGGGGTCGGATGGAAGAAATTGAAACCGCCGTGCTCTTCCTAGCGGCCGAGACCAGCGGCTATGTAACGGGAGCCATGATTCCAGTCGACGGCGGTTGGACAGCACAATAATGTCCGCTAAGGAACGCTCTAGCCAAACTGCCTTACCTGGTTTGCAATGGGCACAGGAAACTTCCGCCGCCAAATGCAAGCCAACGATCATGATTCAGCGAGACCACTCAGAACACTTGGCAACAAACCTTTACGGCTCCCGAACACGGCGAGAGTTGTCACGAACACTGTTGCTTCGGGTGTACTCGTCTCATCCTCGAACTTAGGGCTACCCGCTAGTTCGCAGAATGAGAGGTATTCTTTCGCGACGCATTGATCGCTGAAATCCCCAGTGTTTTGGGCATTTGCGATTTTCCGGGCCTATCTGGCCGCGCTCTCACTTTTCAAACCGCGAGCCGATTTTCCGAATGTTGCGTCCGTCTGAACGGTATTTTCTCCCGCGAACTATCGCGCTCTCTTGTTGATAAGGGGTTGCTTGTTACAACGCCGTTTGC
>DNWZ01000361.1 GCA_003506095.1 Planctomycetaceae bacterium
TGCCCAGCATCTGTCGCAAGACCGATCAACCCTCAGCCGCATTGGTCAAGGATTTAAAGCAGCGTGGAATGCTCGATTCGACCATCGTTCATTGGGGCGGCGAAATCGGCCGTCTGCCGGTAACAGAAAACGATAGTGGCGAAGCGGCCAAAGCGGGGCGAGATCACAATGGCCAAGGCTTTAGTATCTGGATGGCTGGAGGTGGCATCAAAGGCGGCATGGCCTTTGGGGAAACCGATGAGTTTGGGCATAAGGCGGTAACAAACATTGTCACGCCAAACGATTACCAGGCCACCCTGATGCATCAGTTCGGTATCGATCACAAACAATTGACTTACAAGCACAACGGCCAGGAACAAGAGATCACCAACAGCCGTGAAGCAAGAGTTGTCAAAGAGATTCTCGCGTGATGCGATTGTAAGAATGAACGTTGGTTTGTAGACGCACGCTCGGGCCTGATTCCGCAGGCCCCGTCAACGAATCGTTGAACGGCTGAGCAATTTGTAACTAGCTCGGCCGCAAACGAAAGGTTGTAAACCAGCGTTTTACTCGGCGGCGGATGACTTTGCGACCCTGTGGAAAAGTTTGTCCGGGGTCACCGGGGCCAATTCTGCGTCACCCACAGCGGTCAAGAACTCGAGCATTTCCTGCCCTTCATCTTCATAGAACTCGATCCGAATCGGGTGCAGCCCTGCTTGCAAGTCGACCCAGTTGGTGCGAAGAATCGGCGAATGATTTCCGCCGTTGTCGACAACCAGCTTGTCGTGAATGAAAAGCTTCGATCCGTCATCCGAACGAAGCCCCACGCGATAGATCCCATCTTGATCAACTCTCAATAACCCTTCGAACACCAATTCATAATGGTCTTCCTGGGTCACATGAGAAGGTTTTGCTTGGACGGTTTCGATAACGACTGGGGCACCCGTCGGTTTGAATGCGTCATCGAGCGGATTGGCGATTTGAGGATCATACGGGGCGAACTGACACACGAGTCCGGCGACCGGCGATTCCACTTCAATCCCCTTCTGCCCCACGCGATCGGCAAGCGTGATCGAAACATCCACCGATTGATCGCCTCGCTCGAGTCCCAACGTCATTTTGTTTCCCGGGCGCCAATCGTATCGCGAGAACTCCCAATCGATCGCGTCACGAAGCTCGCGACCGTCGACGGATACGATTGTGTCGCCGACCTGAATCCCAGCCTCGAAAGCTGGTGATTTTTCTTCGATTTGCGTTACCTTGACCAGCGATAATTGTGGATCGATGGTGATGCCGCTGGTATATCGATGCCGCATTTCACTGTTGAGTATCGAGGCAATCGAGTGGCGAACCGTTTTCATAGGCAACGCAAAATGGATGCCTTGTTCGGTCCGAATCCCACTGACGGTCAAACCGATTTGCTGGCCCAATAAGTTAATGACCGCACCACCGGAGTTTCCGGGATTGCTTGCGGCATCAAATTGCAACAATTCATCAAACGCTGTTGACGATTGCAAGGAAATCGCCAGCGGATTGACCGCAGTGAAGGCGACTGCAGAGACAATCCCTTGGGTAACAACAATTCCTCGACCACCGGGGCTGCCGATATTCAGGATGCTTTCGCCCGTACGCACTTCGTCATGGATTCCTAAACTGACAAAATCCAGCGGCATCGCAGCACGCGGATAATCGGGCGCTCCCGGACGGCTGAATGCGGGCCCGCCCAGCTTTAGGATTGCGACATCAAACTCTGGCATCGTGCCAACCAATTCGGCGTTCAACGGCGGGCGACCGCCAAGCAAAACGATATGGTTTGTCATCGTTACATGCTTTGCCGTTAACACATAACCACGTGGATCGATCACGCAGCCGCTGCCGGTCCCTTGTATCTGTTTTCCAAACGCATAGACGGCACCAATCGCTGGTTGGACCTTCTCGACCGCGACCACCGCCGCAGTTCGGCGAATATCGGCTGCGGCATCTTCCGCGCGACTCACAACCGTTTGTAAATCACATAAACCAATCGACAAACAGGCGAGAATTAAGACAAGAGTTCTGTTCATTGTAGAAGATGGGGTTTAAGCAGACGCCTGAACGACAGGTTCGGCCAGTTCGTCGACAATGTGATTTTTGGGCCAAAACAGCGTAACTATACAAACTACAAATAGGCTTGCCGATGCCGCAGCGAGCGCAAATGTGGGCGATTGCATCGCGGCGACTTTCCCCCAAACCATCGATCCGGCCGCCATCGCCATTGCCATCGCGGACAGGTAACACGACATCCCGCGCGCGCGCATTTCATCGGGCAAGGCCATTTGTGCCGTTGCGTTTAAAGTTGTCAGCACTGCCATCCAGCCGGTGCCAACGACCAACGCAGCAAGAATTGCTGGTCCGCGATACGGCGTGGCCGCCATAATCGCCAGACCCACGGCATAAGCCAACATCGCCGCCACAAGCGTCAGGTCGACACCCAAATGAGTCCGCAAACGAGGCAACCAAACCGCTGCCAAAACCGCGCCTAAGCCGATCGCGCCGACCAAATAGCCGTAACCGCGGGCGTCCCAAGCGAGTTGTCCCCGGGCGACCAGCGGCAACAACGCCCACAGCGAACTGGCTGGCAACACGAACAATCCGACTCGAACCAACACTCCACGCATCTCCCCCCGCGACGTCACCATCACCAATCCGGCACGCATCGATTGGAAAAACGTGTCGCTGGGCGATGGCGTCACGCGCGTTCGCTTCCAAAAAAACACCGCCAACAGCACCACACCGAACGACAATGCGTTGACACCAAACGCAGCCCAAGTGCCGATTCCCGCGATCAATAACCCACCGACGGCAGGGCCGACGCTGCGTGCGAGATTAAAACTGACGCTGCCCAGCGCGATCGCTTGTGGTAAATGCTTTCGCGAAACGATTTCCGGGATCGACGCTTGCCAAGTCGGCACGTGCAATACGACACCTAGCCCCATCATGATGGTCAAAATCAATAACCCAACTGGCGTGATCCGTTCCAGATAAGTCAACATCGCTGCGGTGGCCGCAATCGCCATCAACCAGCACTGGACGATCAGCATCATTTTCCGGCGATCGACGCGATCCGAAAGCGCTCCGGCCGGTACCGCCAACAGCACGATCGGCAATGCCGTCGCCGCCCGTACCGCGGAAACCATTTGCGGCGACCCGTCCAAAGTCGACATCAACCAACCGGCGCCGATCTCGTGAACCCAGGTTCCCGTGTTGGAAAATAGTGACGCGATCCAAAACATTCGGTAGGTCGGCAGGGCCAACGGGGCAAAAGGCCCAGCCGGTTTTTCAGCATCACCCTCGGGCCCAATCAACGCGTCCGGTGGATTGGCATCAACGAGGTCGCCGTCAGACCGTGCAACGCTCTCCGGCGCAACCGCTAGGTCATCCGCCGGGGATCGATTCGGTTTGCGAGCGGATGTCGAAGGCAAAATGTCCACATCAATGTTCGGGCCAAGAACGCTGCCGACGCGACTCCAGTCCAAAAAGACGCGTATAGTTTATACCGTAGTCGCCCGGCCAGCGGTTCGTCATGCCCCTAGCCGTTTCCTACAGCGATTTCCGCCAAATGTCGGTTGTTGCCGAAACGACAGTTTGGCGTGAGGGCTTCATTACCGCAGAACAAAAGTCTCTCGCGGAGGCACAAAGGCACTGAGGTTGACATCGTGATTGTCTGGATGTCGGTATCGGCGATCAAACATGTGACGCGAAACTCAACCTTTGCCCGCTGGCCCATCGCAGCACCACCTGTCGCTCCTTCGCCGTTGCCAAGCGGTTGTAGCGTCCTCGAACTTGCCAAATCAATCGATAGGAGTTCTTTACCTCGATGGTCAACAGTTTTTCTGTCCCGCTGAACGACTCGACTTCCAGCGTCCAGATCGAGCATTCCCCTCGCGCGCACGATGTCGCGTAGGTCGCCACGCAATGCTTCATCTGTTTTCCTTCGGTCGACAAGTCCTTGCTGGACAACAATTCGCGAATCGTCCAAACCTTATAATTGTGTCCTTCCAGCGACCCTTCTTCAAACATACCGTCACCAAAACCGCTGCGGTTCCAATTCACGATCCGCTGGTTCGACTGGCGAGTCAATTGGCGGTGCCACGCCTCGACCTGTTGCAACAACGCCAGCGGCGATCGACCCTTCATCTGAAGGTTCGGTTGCGGTGCCACATACACTTCTTTTCCGCCAACCATCTCGCGACGAACAACAAACTTTTGATCGTGTAAGTAATCGACGACCGGTCCGACTTGAGCGCGATCGAGCATTGGGTTTGCGATGAACCACCGGATCACGGTGATCCAAAAATCATCATGCTCGAAGTGTTCGCCCAATCGCGTCCCGAAGATCGCTCGCGCAAGCGGCTCGTCGCCCCCAAGAGCAATCACCTGGCCCCAGCGAATCGCTTGCGAAATCGTCACGTCATCGGGCGCATGCATAAAATGATGAGCCATCTTTTTTGTATATTCGATCGGCAGATCGAAGGTGCGAATACTTTGCCCATAAGCGACTCGCAAATACCATCGTCGAAATTGAGTCGCTTCGATACTGCGACCGACAAACCAAGCCGAATCGAAGAACGACGGCATGTCGTAGTGGGCGAACAGATGGCGCACCAGCGATGCGAACTGGCGCCGCAAATTATGAGATCGCGGCCGCCAGGATTCGACGTCTCGCTGCCAAGCATTCTGATGCACAGCGATCATGATCAACGCTTCGATGTAAGTATTTCCGGCGGCATGCCCTAATGCCGGGATGACTGGATTGGCGTCGAACAGTTTTGCATGACACCGCAATAAATGCCGCAGCAGCGTCGTCAGCGCCTGTCGCTTCACCGCAGGTTCGCCATACCGCTCTTGATTACCCGACACGGCATCTCGCAACAATCGCAATTCCGGTTGGGAGACATCTTCCGCGCGAGCGGTGCCGGCACAGATATCCGCAATCACGTCACCTAGCCCACGCTTGGCTCGCTTGACACGAACGATTTGCTTTCGGACAGCAACATCTTGGGCGAAACGCAATTCTTCGCGACGTTGCTTGACTGTCTTGATCAGTTTATCACTAAAACCATTATCCGAACACCATTTTTGATAGGCATCGGGCGATGCGAGCCCAAGGTCGCTGATATGGCGCAGCGACTGCTGGTGCTGCACTTCGGCGTCTAGATCACTTTTCTTTTGTCGCATGGTGGAATCGAGCAGGGGCGTGAATAGGTGTCATGAGCGATCTGCGAAAAGGGTGATAAGACATTGGACGCCAGTGCATGAGTTATAAGTTTTGTTTCATTTCACCTATCCCGTCCGTGCGGCAGAGGTAGATGCCTAGGAATCTAGAGACCGGTCGATTGAACCAGGTTCACACGCTTCGGGCGCGTATCAGTTCGTAGATCGCGATCGCGCCGGCGACGGATACGTTTAAAGAATCGATTCCCAGTGCCATGGGAATCTGAGCGCGTACGGTACAAGCCGCTTGAATGCTTGCGGGCAATCCGTCGCCTTCGTTGCCCATCAAGATCAACTTTGGTCGCGACGCGAAATCGGGATGCCCAGTCACCTGGCCCATCGACACCGAATCATCGCTCAGCGTTGTCGCAACGGTAAACCAAGCACACTTGCGTTCGTTCTCTTGCAGCCACTGATCGGGCGATTCCCAGTCGTAGAAACGCATCTTCAGAGCCGCCCCCATGCTGACCCGCAACACACGACGGCATAACGGATCCACGCTCTGGCGATTCAAAATTAAGCGGTCAATGCCGAACGCAGCAGCGGTGCGAATCAGACTGCCCAGATTCTCCAGATCATTTACCGACACGGTCGCCAAAGCGATCTGGCTCGGTTCAGTCTCCTCTAACAACCGCAGTGATGATTCAAACGCGATTCGCCGTCCGCACGCGAGCAACCCGCGATGGAAATTGAACCCCGCGACTTCTTGAATCAATTCGGCAGAAACGATCAAAATCGGCGTCTCGGGTTTTACCAGCTGAGCTACCCAATCGACCCGTTTCGGCTCAGCCAGAATCGAGACGGTTTCATAGTCGCTGGCTAGCAATCGCTGGACGACCAATTTGCCTTCGGCGATGAACAGGTCGCCTCGGCGGCGAACATCCTCGCTTTTTAGGTCGCGGTAGGGATCCAGTCGCGGGTCGCTCGGGTCAGAAAGCGGGATAATGTTCATGGCGCTAATAAGATAGGCGGAAAGGTGGCGGGATGGGACGCCCAAGTCCCATCCCGCCTGATCCTTTTCTCGCGAGGAAAAACTTCGGGCTCTTTAAACGGCATCGATCCCACTCTTTGCCGCAACCCGATCGCCTTTCCAAACCTCGCGTGGAAGAGACCACCCTGTCTCTTCTCGCCGGCTTAGAAAGGGTATCGGACGATTGTGCCGAAAATAAGAATAAACCTTTGCAACCGGTGGAAGCACCTGTCCCGAAAGTGCTGGGCGTTCGGTTTGCGTTGACATTAACGACTGTGCGGTTGCAAATGACTGCACTGAAGAAAATCTGGCTACTTTCGGTTACAATTCTAACGCTGGGCGACGCCGTCCTGCCGCCCGAACCTGCTTTAATCATTCCCAACGGAAAAACCAAAAAATGCCTCTAATCTCCTCTCGTCGCGGCTTCTTGACGACCGCCGCCGCCTTGTCGACTGCCGCTTTGGCAGCTGACTCGGCGCGGTTATTCGCCGCTGAATCCGACGTTCCATTCAAGATCTCGCTCGCCCAGTGGTCGCTGCACCGAACAATCCGCGACGAAAAAAAGCTTGACCATCTCGACTTTGCCAAAGTGGCTCGCGAAGAATTCGGGATCGAAGCGGTCGAATACGTCAACCAATTCTTCAAGGACAAAGCGAAAGACGAATCGTACTTGTCGGAAATGAAGAAGCGGGCCGAGGAGTTCGGCGTTAAAAGCTTGTTAATCATGATCGACGGCGAAGGCAACTTAGGTGCCCCCGAAGAGGCGGATCGCGTCAAAACGGTCGACAACCACAAAAAGTGGGTCGATGCCGCCAAGTTCCTCGGCTGCCATTCGATCCGCGTCAACGCTGGCAGTAGCGGATCGTTCGAAGATCAACAAAAGCTGGCCGCCGATGGGCTGCGCCGCTTGAGCGAATATGCCGCAAAGTCCGACATGAATATTTTGGTCGAAAACCACGGCGGCCTGAGCAGCAACGGAGCATGGTTGGCCGGTGTGATGCGTTTGGTCGCGATGGATAACTGTGGCACCTTGCCCGATTTTGGCAACTTCATGATCAGCCGCGGCGAAAACCCGGTGGAATACGACAAGTACAAAGGTGTCAAAGAATTGATGCCGTTCGCCAAGGCGGTCAGCGCCAAGACTTATGACTTTGATGAATCGGGCAACGAATCGGCAATCGATTACCCACGCATGATGAAAATCGTGCTCGACCATGGCTACAGCGGCTATGTCGGTATCGAGTACGAAGGCCGCAGGCTGGGCGAGTTCGAGGGGATCAAGAAAAGCAAGGATTTGCTCGTCCGTTTGCAGTCGGACTTGAAGAAGTCGTAGATCAAAGCGATGGCTTGATCCTGTTGGTCAACAGTTTGGTCCAGATGCCAAGGAAGGCGAGGACCAACGCGGCACCTCCGTAAAAGACAGCGACTCGGAATGCCAAAGGGCGTTGAGAACGTTCATTCGTACGAACCCAGCGTGCCAACACTTTTAAGCGATAGCGACCGTACATCTGTCTTGCCGGAAGGCGTTGCATTTTGCCCCCCGTCGTCCTCGGCAAGCTGAACGGGCGGACCAACAATACCGCTTTGGTGCTGATTTCATGCACGTCGGACACGGTCGCACGAACATTGCTGATCAAGTGATCAAACTGCGATTTGTCGGCTTGACGATCCACATCCAACGCGATCATTAAGCTTTCCGTCGATTCGGATTGGACGGCAAAGGCACATGCACCCGCCGATCCATTTCGAGCCGACCGAACGAGCTGGCGCTTCAAGGTCTTGCGGATAAAACGATTCGCGACTGAATCCACTGCAAGCGAACGCGTCACAGAACTGATCAATGTTTTCCGGGCGAATCGGCTCTGCACCGCGAAGCGCAAGATCTCAAGAACTTATATCCAATTTCAACCACTGAGCCGCATCCGCCTTGGACTCGCAGTGGTCATATGCAAAGTTCGGTGCTCCGGATATCAACGCCCGCTCTTGCGAGATCGCTTACAGCCAACTGAGCGGTCGCTTCCGAAACATCGTCGGCGGCATGGGGATCGCATTGCCGCCAATGTAAAGTGACAGCCAAAACAAACCCTTCAGCGATCGATCGGATGAATGATTGAACTCCTAGCCAAAACTGACACGAATCTTTTCAAGATTGTGCAGCAGATTTTCATGGGAGACTGCAACTCCCACCGGGTCACTGTTGGATTCCGACGTGTAGTGCAAAAATGCAATCGTATCGCCGATGTTTTGGCTCGAAGCGGGTTCTGAATCAAAGTAACTCAATCCGTTGTCGATGCGGTGGCAAATCGCATCACCCAACGTTCTATCGCTGTATAAATAGTTATCGCCTTGGCAAATCCAGGGGACGTCGGCCCGCCGGACACTCTTGACAGCACTGGCACAAGAATCGCCGCTTCTTATAATCCCGGATAAGTTATTAGTCTTTAATTGCATGGCATGTTGCAACCGCTATTTCTTCGGGGACGCAATCAGCCGAATCGTACATCGTCTTAAAAGTGCGCACTTCTGGTGTATCGACCTCAAACAATTCCGCCATATATCGGTTGGACAGCGATTGAAACATCAGCCTCGCAGAGATCTTATATCTCCCTGGTGGTAAAGATAGCTGATAAGCGACTTTGTCTGCGCCAGCCGTGAAATCGATGTCGCTGGCAATTCCAATCGGCCTTGTCGATTCTGCATCTGCATGGTTTTCAGCCCACCCTTTAGGCAAAAGTCGATTGTCTTTGAGAAATTCGCTTCCGCGAAGCAGTGCAAAAGTCGGCTTTCCATCTTCGTCAGCCATGAGTGTCTCGTAGATCTGAACCTGCTTGCTGTCGGTGATGCGATGATAATGTTGCTGAACGGGCCCTGCGGCGATATCCGAATCGATCACATGACCATCGTCGCCGATCAACTGACCCTTCGAATTGGATCGACCAGATGCAAAAGCGATACTACCCTTGTCGTCCGTTACAATCAGTTCGATCCAAGCCCGCCGTGACGGATAAGCAGTGGGAAACTTATGACCTGAAAGGTTTGTAATGGAGACGACGGCTAGTGTTTCGCCGTTGTCCGAAGTGACGCAATCGATCGCGATTTGCGCCGTTTGAGTGCGCAGCATTTTCTGTGTTTCTTTAATCGCGCTTTCGAATGCGTCAACAGGTGTTGCGATTCCAAGCTTTGTTCGATTGTCGCGAATCAGCTTCGTCATAAAGACATTTCCGCCAGCAAACGAATGCCGCCCGAAAGGCTGGCGGTCGCGAAGGAATGGGAAATCGCGTCCACCAGGATTGTGTGCCAACCTGGTGGAAATCACTTGGCCATCCACGTCGGTTGTCGGCATGTGACAATCTTGACAACTCCTTGCGGTCGCGGCGTTCGTTGTCACTTCATCATTGAAGATGGAGTTGCGCCACTCAAGATAAGGGACCTGTTCGTGCAAGATGGCATCCGTCTGGCGTCCATTCTCGTCATAACTGTGCGTAATCACCGTGTGGCACGTGGCGCACATCGCGGAGGTGAGAATATGGTCACCACGTTGAGGCGTGTAGTTGACGTGACGTTGCATCGGCATTGTTACCGGATCAGCATGCGGTCCGTAGATCGCCCTTTCAGTATTAAGAACAAATCCGCCGGTGAACGATTCGTCGGTACCGAGATTTTCAGAGCTGATTTGATGGCAAACGGTGCAAGAAACGCCATCGAGACCGAGCTTCGATTTAGGATGATCCTCATTCAAGAATGCGAGAACTTGGCCTTCGGGACTTGACGGAATCGGTGCAGCCATTGGGGTATGGCACCTCGAGCAGATTTCTTCGATATGAGACTTTTGCGAAGGAGTCGCTGCGACCTCAGCCGAAACGGCGGCCCGCCAGTAAGGATCGCGGGCGGAATTGGCCATCATCGACCCCGACCAAAGGTCAAATGGCGAGACGTTGCGGTTCTGCTGGTCGCGCATCGCTCGCGCTCTGCTGGAAAACGAATGGCAAACCGCACATTCGCCACCATGCAGGAAGTAAGCTTCGTTTTGACCTTGTCGATTCGCATTTGAATCGTCTGCTATGCTGGGCGAAAGTGACACAACTTGGGCCGCGATAGAACTGGCGATGATAAACGCCGAAATCACCGTTGGCCGCGATGGGGACCATTGAACGTTCACTTGCATCTCTTTTTTGAAAAAATACAATCGATCACGGTGCTCGCTTGTGAATTCGAGCAATAATCCTGTGCAATTCAATAGTAACAGAAAGCTGCCGAGCGGGAAGGTATTCAGACGTTCTCATTCGTTGCAGCTTGTCATTCAGAAAAGATTTGATTAGGCGATGCTTGGCGAAAAGGTAGCCGGTGAGACTGTTTTGCGCAAACAGCGCAGTCGTCCTTCATATTTAAGCTAACGCTATTCAGATTAGCTCGTTCACTGCAATGCTCAGCAAGATGCCATCCTTAAGATGCCATCCTTGGGCGTTTGGGCGCTAATCAATACGCTTGTCCGACAATCCCGCTTGTGATGGTTCATATGAATGGTAGCAGGCAATGCGCATGAATTTGTTGAGAACGTTAAAATCAAAAACCACTTTCTCGAAGTCGGCAAAACGAAGCTCCGGTAACTCAACTACCGCCAACGCCCAAGCAGTCTTCGATTCTCCAACATTGCTTCACCCAAGATGACGAGGAAGCCGATTCGATCCTAACCAGCTTCTCGAGTTTGAAGCACCAATAAGGATGCTTTCCCAATGGCGGTTCACGCGAATTTTATTTTCGCTTCGGCCACTTGTTTACTGGCCGCTAAAAGTAACGCCGCGTATTGCGTCGCCGTCGGTAAAGTCTCTGGGCGATTCAAGCCCCCCGGTTAACAACAAACCATCGACCCTTGCCGTTGATTGTGCAAGACGCCCTTGCGCTTCGATTAGTCGAATCGATGACTCGTAAAAGCTACGACGTACGATCAAGACCTGTAAGAAATCGAGCTCGCCGGCACGGTAGGCTTCCTCGGAAAGTTCAAGACTGCGATTCACTTGTGGTATGATCTCGTCTTGATACTTTCGAACCGCCTTCATCGCCGATTCAAAATCCTGAGCCTCACGAGCTAATCGTGATTGAATCGATTGTTCGACCCTTTTCACCTCTTGAGTCGCACGAACATAATCCTGGTACGCGGCGGAAATGTTCCCCGAATTCTGGTTCCAAACGGGAATCGGGGCCGACAATTGAACATTGATCATTCCGTTGTCAGTGCCGTCATCATAGCCCGCACCAAGCTGGCCAGTCACATTCGGAATCGGTTGTGCCTGTTGACGACGCAGCAACGCTTGTTTTTCACATACGATCGCCTGAGCGACTGCGAGCTCGGGACTGTGTGCCAAGATATTCGCGTAAGCTACCTGCCAGTCAGGTGTCAAAGCCGAACCGTTCAGGTCGCCAACCAGGCGCATCGGCGTTGTTTGCTTTAATCCCGCTATCGCAGCAAGATCTTGCCATGCGCCGGTGTAAGCGACTTCCGTTTGCTCCGCCGCCAGCGTCACTTCGCTTAACAATGTCTCTGCTTGCAGCGTTTCGATCAACGTCCCTTCAGCAGCCTTTTGCCGATCCTGTGCGACCTGAACACCCCGCCGCGCTATGTCAGCAAATGCTTGCGTGGCATCGTATTGTTGTTGGGCCGCTACCGCTTCGTAAAACCGAACGCGTACGTCGGTTAAGACCCGATAAAGCTGGGCCTCCGCTTCGGCAACCTGAGCTCGTTGAGTATGACCAATCGCGTCGCGGTTGAGCTGCAGCTTGTCGCCGCGCACGAACTCTTGCTCAACAAACACACCATGCTGGTCTGTACCACGATCAGCGATCTGTTGGCCGAAATACCCTAGTGTGGGATTGGGCCGCAAACCAACCTGGTGCCGCAACCCCGCCGCCTTGGTGGTTGTTGCCTTCGCTAATGCGAGTGCGGGATTATTCTCTAAAGCGATCGCTTCAATGTCAGCAAGGGTGTAACTGAGCGATTCGATTTTTAGCTGACTGGTTTCCTCGACAGCACTCACCGTTTGAATAGAACCGACGGACAATGTACTGCCAGGCTGAAAAGCAACTGTTTCATTGATTTTGCCATCGCCCGCACATTCCGATTGAAGTATCGCAGGGCGATTGCTACTCGAGTCATTGCTCCCTGCGTTGGGCCGCGAAACAACGTCAGACGCCGGTTCAGCTTGAGCTTTTGCCGATTGGGTTGTTGTTGATTCCTTCGCCGAAGACACTTTCACGCCGGGCAACGATCCGCGCATCGAGGCACAGCCGACGACTGAATAGACGAAACAGCCGCCGACCACGTAAATCAGTTTCTTCATTTTTCGATGCAGAGCGATCAAACGGAGACTTCCCTAGAACGATTCGCGAATACCCCCTCCGCACAGAAGGAACATTTGCTTTGTTCATTGCGAACCGACTGTCTCTTTTGATCGGCTTGAGCGGATTGATCCTAAACTCCCAAATGACCGCAATAGACGATCTTTACCATGATCAAGCGACAAAACCTCATCACCGGAAAAGTTTACCTGTGCATGTCTTTTAAAAATAGAAACCACTTTTTCAACGCAACTTGAGGAGATTCCTTAAACCAAAGGTAAAAGTCCTGCTTCCCAACTGCCCTTTCCAAAACACTCCGAAGCCGAAAGGTCGATTTGAGATGACACCCCACACCGCGATTCTCGAGGCGAACGATTTCGGTCGAGATCGCTAGCATGGCTTGCCGCTGCCCCGTTGAAAAACGGTTTCAAATCAGGGTCACCACCAGAAAACTGCTTGTGACACGCATTGCAACTTTCCAGCATCAATTTGTAGGCTTGCTCGGTTTTCTCCGCATTCTTTTCTTTTGCAGCGCGATACAGTTGCCCACCAAAATCTCGCGAGGCGACTGAATGCTTATTCCAATCCGCTTCGTCAGAATCGGGGCCACGCCCCAACAGCAAGTTACCGCTCTCGGCCAGTATCAACGCGTCGGACTTGATGCTCTTCCAGGTTGCGTTGTCTTTTTCTGCGACCGCGATCGATACTTTTAGTCGCTTGTACGGCGGCTGGAATACATACTCCATAAACTCATGCATATCATCTTCGACAGCGACGGGCGAAAGTTTCGAATCACCCGACGGCGTCTGGCCGCTTGCAATCTGAGGCTGTGAAGGCGCAGGCATTACGATGGTAAATACCAGAGCGAACAGCAAAAATCCTGGTATTAATCGGAATCGCGTAAACGTCATCGACTGGCTTCCTTTTGGGAACGAGGTTCAATGGGGATCAAGTGCTGCGGTCTGCAGCAAACGGAATCTAGGCTGTGTCTGAAAAGGGTGCTGAGCCGTTGGAGACAAGCCGTTTTAACCTTTGTTTCGCTTCTTGCAGGAGAGGCTCAGCCCCCTTTTCGGCCAAGGCACAGACCATTTTAATGTTCAAATTGCTTTTTGTCATAGGCTTCTGCTTCAGATTGCTTGGGCTCAAACCAGCGATAGATTGTCGGCAAGACAATCAGTGTTAACGCCGTTGAAGTGATCAACCCGCCGATAACCACGGTCGCAAGTGGTCGTTGCACCTCCGCACCGGAACTGCCCGAAAGAGCCATCGGAATGAACCCGAGCGCGCCGCACAACGCAGTCATCAAGACAGGTCGCAAGCGGTCGATTGCACCGTTGATAACTGCGTCATTTTGCGAATCGCCGTTTTTTCGCAAATGCCGAACGTGCTCAATCAGTACAACACCATTCATGACAGCAATCCCAAACAAGGCGATGAAACCGACGCCTGCTGAAATGGAAAAGGGCAAGTCGCGTGACCACAAAGCGAGAACTCCACCAGTGGCCGCAATCGGGACGTTCAAATAAATGAGCATCGCGAGATTGACAGAATTGAACGTCATGTAAAGCAACGCAAAAATCAATAACAATGCAACCGGAACGGCAATCGATAACCGTTGTGTTGCCTGCTGTAGGTTTTCAAACTGCCCACCCCATCGCAACGTATACCCGGCAGGCAATTCGATATCGCGATCGACAACCTCCTGAGCCTCAGCTACGAAACCGGCCAGGTCACGTCCGCGAACATTGCATTGAATCAACAACCGTCGGCGCACCGCATCGCGGCTGATTTCAACCGGTCCGTCTTCGGTAATGACATCCGCAATCTGCGAAAGAGGGATCGGCCGCCCCTGGGAATCATCGATCTTTAAACTGAGCAATTGCTCAGCATTCGCACGGCTTTCTGGACGCAATCGCACTTGCAATGGAAAGCGGCGCTGCCCCTCAAAGACCTGGCCGACCTGCAGACCACCGATCGTGCTGATCGCATCCAAAACGCCTCGCGCGTTGACCCCATAGCGTGCCAAGTCATCGCGCCGCACAATTACCCGCATATACGATAATCCGGCGATTTGCTGTGCCGCAACATCGGCTGAGCCAGGAACCAAGCTCAAGGCTCGCACGATCTCGTCACCCTTTGACTTCAAAATACCAAGGTCATCACCATACAAACTCAACCCAATATCGCTACGAACCCCAGCCACTAATTCTTGAACTCGCAACTCAATCGGCTGAGTAAAACTGTACGAATTGCCCGGCACATTGCGCTGCAGCGCCACCTGCATCGCCTGAATCAGATCTACTTTCGTTTTACCGTCCTCGTACTGCGCATCGGGTGCAATACGGATAAAAATATCGGTTTGATAAACACCCATCGGGTCGTTCGCGATCTCCGGTCGGCCAGTCTTGGATACGACGGTCTCCACTTGAGGAAACTGCAACAATGTCCGCTCCATGGCCTGAGTCATCTCGATGGAAGTTTCCAGCGATACGCTGGGTAATCGAGTTGCTTGAATGGCGATATCGCCCTCGTCAAGCTTAGGAACGAACTCAATTCCAAAGCCACCAGCAAGAAAAATACTGCCTATAAAAAGAACAATGGAACCTAAAAACATTGTAAATGGACGCTTCATTGCGAACATCAACATTGGTCGATAGCCTTCTTTCAGCTTGCGAACAACGAAAGTCTCGTGTTGTTTGACGCGCCGAGCCAAAAACAACGAAGCGAGCACTGGCATCACCGTCACCGAAAGGATAAGCGCCGATGAAAGCGCGGTCATGAACGTAAATGCCATCGGCCGAAACATTTTCCCCTCCATTCCTTGCAAGCTTAGAATGGGAATGAAAACAATGATCACGATCAATCCGGCAAAAAGAATCGGTTTTCCGACTTCTTTGGCCGACTCGCGAAAAACACCTTCGGGCACATGGTCCCCTTGGTGATCTTTCTGATACTGAGTCGCTCGCCGAACGCAATTTTCCACCATGACAACTGCACCATCGACGATCACTCCAAAATCAACTGCTCCAAGGCTCATTAAATTGGCCGATACACCCGCGTATCGCATCGCAATCAACGCGCTCATCGCCGACAAAGGGATCGCTGCTGCCACAATCAAGCCGGCGCGTACGTCGCCCAGTAAGATAAACAGTGTTAGAATCACTAACAGCACACCAACACCGATATTCTCAGCGACCGTGTGAATCGTTTTTGCAACCAGTTCGGTACGGTCATAAAACGTATCGATCGCGATCCCTTTAGGCAACGATTTCTGAATCTCAGCAATCTTTGCTTTTACGTCGCCAACGACTTGTCGGGAATTGCCACCCATCAACATCATAACCATGCCGATGACCGCTTCCCTATTTCCGTCTCGTGTGACAGCACCCTGTCGCAGCATGGGCGCAAATTCGACTTTGGCAACATCGGAAATTCGGATCGGTGTACCATCGCGGCTTTCAAGCACGATCGTGCGAATATCGTCAAGCGAGCTGACCAGAGCCTCGCCACGGATTAGTCGCTGTTCGGCGTTGTGCGCGATGTAGCCACCGCCAGCATTGCCGTTGTTCTGTTCGAGTGCCTCGATGATTTGCGACAGTGAAATGTCATAGTTTTGCATCTTACTCGAGTCGATTTGCACTTCATAGGTTTTCAGCGCCCCGCCGAACGTGTTGACTTCAATCACACCCGGGACACTGCGAAGCTGAAATGCGATTTGCCAATCCAGAACGGTTCGCAAGTCGGTTAGCGAATGACCGGACCCTTCTTTTGCCCGAACTTCAAATTGATAAATTTCGCTCATTCCCGTTGCGATCGGTCCAAGTTCGGGCGTTCCCATACCTGCGGGAATGTTCTCACGCGCCTTCAGCAACCGTTCATTGATTAAATTTCGGGCCCAGTAAATATCGGTCCCTTCTTCGAACGCGACAGTAACCGCAGATAATCCGAACCGGCTGATCGATCGAATCTCGTCGACATTGGGAATGCCGCTCATCGCATTTTCGATCGGAAATGTGATGAATTGCTCAACTTCAACCGGGCCAAGCGAAGGCGAGTTCGTCAACACTTGAACTTGTACATTGGTCAGATCTGGAACAGCGTCCAGCGGAATCGTCGACGCAGCAAAAAAACCCATTCCAAGAATGGCAACCGACGCCAAGAGGACGATGAACCGATTGTTCAGTGAGAAGTCAATCACATGATTAATCATTTTATTCTTCTCCCAACAGTTCGGCCAGCAATCGCGACTTCAGAATAAAACCGCCTCCACTGGCAATCGATTCGCCTTCTTGTAACCCATCTTCGACAATCAAAAATTGATCATTCGCTAATCCTGGTTTTATATCACGACGTTGAAAACTGTCTTTTCCGTTGTATACAAATACGAACTTTTTACCTTCGTGATCTTGAACAGCCGATATGGGCACCAGAATAGGTTCTCTATCACGCAGAATGGGTAATTCCACGGTCACAAACATGCCCGGCTTTAGCTCTCGATCACTATTGTCTGCAATTGCTCGAAGCGAAATTGTTCGTGTAGCCTCATTCATGATTTCGCCAGTGTAAAAAACCTTTGCGTTAAAGGTCCGATCTGGCAGAGCGTCGTTACGTAATGTTAGGGTGCGGTCCTTGAATGATTTAAGATAAGGTAAATGTTCTTCATAGATATTTGCCGTAACCCAAACGGTCGACAGGTCAGCGATGCTCATCAGCATAACGTCCGGTCGCACCTGTTCGCGCAAAACGACGTCTTTGGTTAGGATTGTACCACTAAGCGGAGAACGCAGCGGGTAATGCGAAAGTCTTTCGCCCTGTGCGGCTGGATCGATTTTGTTAATTTCCTCTGCGCTGACGCTCAGAATCTTTAAACTGGTTGCTGCCACCAACACTTTCGCTTCCGCTTCCTTAACGGCTTGTGATGACATTAATGTGGATGTCTGCAGTTCGTAATGAATTTGTTCGATACGGGCCTGAAACGTCGCAAGGTCGGCGTTCCGGTTTGTTGTCGCGGCTAAGAGCTGTTTGCCGGAGACTGCACCAGTTTGAGCGACGCCTTCTAAGCGTTGAACATCCGCATCGGATTTTAAGTAGGCCGCGAATGACGCCAAAGCGCGTTCGCGATAATCGCCCATCGGCCGATCGCGAAATCGCTTTTCGATTTCGGCAATACTTTCGCCTTGGCGCAGTGCGGACAACAGCTCATTTGTATTTGCGGCAATCGTTTGCTGGAGATCATTCTGTGTGTTTCTCAACTCCAACTGCATCCTGGCTTGGTAGAGCTCCAGTTTCGCGGCGCCAACTTCACGACTGTGGATGACGACCAGCAAATCATCGGCCTTGACGGTTTGGCCAAGAGTGACGTGAACAGTGTCAACGGTGCCTTCAACCATCGAGTAAACGTGAGCAACCCGATCTTCATTTAGCGAAATTTTGCCAGTCAGCTTGATGCTTTTGGCAAACGCTTGACGCTTGACTTGCTCAACGCGAATCCCCGATACATTCCATTGTTCTTGAGGAAGCGTGACAACAGACGGCAATTGGACGGTTTGAGCCTGGGGATTAGCAATCTGTGGTTGTGTGGCGATCTTTTGCTGATCTTGAGCGAATGCGTCATCCACGAACTGGGAGAGTGCAATGACGAGCAGGACGATACAGCTTTGGCAGTGCGCGTTCCGAGCACGCACCCCCGTAACGGGCTGGTAGGATTTCATGGCAGAATGGTGGTAGGAGGATCGCCTTAGGTAAATGCTTCGAGGAAATGGCCCCCAAAAGCAAAAAACGCAGGCGATCGCCTATAGCCGCATAACGCCCAAGAGTTCAGGCAGAGACTGTCGGCTGTGCAAAAGCGCAACAGATTGGAAAGAGTATTGACGACACGGCGATATGGTTGCCAGCCGAGGTTCCAAGCCGAGATCAATCCTGCTGACCAGAAACGAGCAAACGGATAAGGGCAAGTCCCAAGAGCGACGGTCTAGCAACCCTTCGGACTCTGCGACAACTTGTTCGCCAATCAGACCTACATAGCCATCGCCTGATAACGACCAATGCCAGTGCCAGTCTTCAGGCCAATGGCGAGCATTTTCAAGTCCGCCATGGTGAAGCTCAAGGTGTTGCACCAAATAACGATCAGCGCGGCCGTTTTCAGGGCCACTGTGATAATGCACACTGGGAATCGGTGCAGGCCACAACATCAACACGAGAAGAATAATCTCGGTTGGACGAAAAACAGATCGCGTAAAAAATGTCCGATATATCAAGGTCTGAAGCCTGAATGCTGTTCTTTCAGAAAGCTAACACGCGACACTGAAGAGACGAGGAACCCCTCCCTTTCGTCAAGCTACGTATCGTAATCTTTCATGCAGCTCCGGTCAATCTGCACACGAGTCCAATCCACCCTATTGGACGTTGCTGCCTTCATATCACAAGTCAACCCAGCACTGCCCCAAAAAGGGGTGAAGCGGTTCGAATGACATCGAATCTTCATGACTTGGACGGTATTTTCGTAGAACGTAACATATATACTGGCTCATTGCGGCAATGAAGCCAATTAAACGCCATGCCGAGATCACCTGCTTCTGGGCCGAGGAACTGAACATGATACGATGCCTTTCACCTATTCGCGATCGTTTTCCAGCGTCATGCACTGCGTCCTGTTTTGCATGCCTCCGTTTGCCTTTTATTGTGGTGGCTATCGGGCTGGCGTTTACGGCAAGTGCATTTTCCGATGCGATTGCAGACGATTGGCCGAGTTATCGTAACGGTGCGGAACGCTTGGGCGCGACAGATGAACTTGTTACCGCTGAGCTGAAGCGGTCTTGGGTTTACCAATCCGCCGCGGCACCGCAAGGTGCATGGGCGAGCGCCGAGGGGCGTTTGATGGAAAACAAGCTAATTCGCAATCGTGCGAAGTACGATGATGCCCTGAACCCTGTTGTCGTCGGCGATCGTGTCTATTTTGGTTCGTCCGTCGATCATCATTTGCACTGCTTAGATGCGACGACTGGAAAAACGTTATGGACATTTGCGACCGGTGGACCGATTCGACTGGCGGCTGCAGTTGATGGCGGTCACGTTTACTTCGGCAGCGATGATGGCCATGCCTATTGCGTGTCGGCGGAACGTGGCGAACTGGTATGGAAACATCGTGCCGGTCCGGCCGAAGAGTGGTTACTGGCGCGTGGCGAGATGATTTCGCGTTGGCCTGTTCGAACGGGCGTACTTGTTGATCAAGGTGTCGCTTATTTTGGTGCCGGGATCTTTCCTCACGAAGATGTTTTTCTCTATGCAGTGGATGCCATAACCGGCAAAGTCATTTGGCAACAGGACAATATGAGCGTTCTAGATGCTGGCCGGAATGACCTTTCGCCACAGGGCTATCTGCTGGCAAACGATAATTACCTTTTTGTTCCGTCGGGGCGAACCTTGCCAGCGGTTTTCGATCGCAGGACGGGGGAATTCTTATATAAGCGAACGTATTCTTGGCGAACTACCGCTGGCGGTGTTATTGGCGGCGTTCAAGCACTGGTCGCTGACCAACAACTTTATGCCAGTGGACCGCACCATTGGCTGGCACTGGAAGAAAAGACTGGCGATGTCGGATTCGGCTGGTTTGCTGGTCGACAATTGATCGTTCAGGGCGACGCGGCGTTTGCGTTAACGGGTGCTCATCTCGTTCGCATGGACCGACTCGATTACGCCGTCAACAGCCGGCGCCGCCAAGAACTGGAGATGATCGTGTATGGATTGAAAGGCAAGAGCGGTAAGACGGCAAAAGAGAAGGCTGAAAACGCACAGAAAATGAAAGCGGCTGAATCGGAGCTTGCTGACATTGCAATGAAAGGCATTCGCTGGCAGACGCCGACAGAAGACGACGCGGCAATCCTGGCAACTGGGAATCAAGTTTTTGTGGGCGGCGAGAATCGGGTAACCGCGTACGATATTCAGGATGGCCGCAAAGTCTGGTCCGCGGAAGTCGACGGCCAAGCGCGTGGTCTTATCTTCGCCGGAGAACAGCTTCTAGTGAGTACTTCCAGCGGGCGCATTGAATGCTTTTCGACAGCGACAGGCATAAATCAGGACGACTTGCGGGATTTCAAGGCGGCGGGCAATGACCAGCCGTTTCCTGACGATCAATGGTCGCAAATCTATGCCGATGCGGCCGAACAGATTCTTAAAGAGTCAGACGTTAACCGTGGCTTCTGTTTAGTGGTTGGGAACGAAGACGGCCGCTTGGCTTGGGAATTGGCCCGACGTAGCGATTTGGATATTTATGCGATCGAAAGCGATCCGGAGAAAGTACGTCTTTCGCGGGAGACTTTATTGAGCACAGGATTGTATGGACATCGGATTGTGGTGCATCAAGCGAAACCGAGCGAGACGTTCTATTCGAACTTCTTTGCAAACCTGATCGTTTCAGATTCACTTCTTCGAACGGGCCAGTTGCCCGAGGGTGCTAGTCAAGTCGCTAGACACCTGAAACCGCATGGTGGAGTGATGATTTTAGGTTCGCCGCAGAACGCTCCGAACACGGTGGTTGAAGCCGCGACCCGCAGTGAAACGACGGATCGATGGCTAGAGGAATCCGGGATCAGTGATCACCTTTTGAAAACCACAACTCCCCAGTGGTCGCGAGTCGAAAGGCTGGCATTGCCAGGGGCCGGCAATTGGTCTCACCAATATGGTAACCCTGCGAATACTGCGGTCAGCACCGACACGCGGATCAAAGGCGGCTTGGGTGTCTTGTGGTACGGCGACCCGGGCCCCAACGAGATGGTCAATCGGCACGAAGGTGCTGTCGGCCCTTTGGCAGCAGAAGGGAAGTTGATTGTTCAAGGTGAGTGGTCGATCATGGCCTATGATGCTTATAACGGATTGTTTTTATGGCGACACGAGAACCCCGAAGCGATTCGTACCGGAGTCTTTCAAAATCAGAATCCGGCGAATATCGCCGCGAGCGAAAAACATGTGTTTCACTTTATTGGTGACCAGTGCCTACAGCTCGACTTGAAAACGGGCGAAACGATCGCGATTCATCGCTTGCCCCAATCGCTTGATAACGGAAAATACCATTGGGGTTATCTAGCGATCCAGGACGGAATCTTGTTCGGTGCCGCAACTGTGCGAACCGAGCTGGAAGATCGTCAAAAACGCCGCGGCAAGAAAACCGAAGATGCGACAGACCAGCTGTTTGCGATCGATGTTGAATCGGGAAAGCACTTATGGACTTACGAGGGGCAGCATATTTCGCACCATACGATCGCGATCGGCCCCGGAGAAGTTTTCTTCGTCGATAGTTCGATCTCTAGTGAACGTCGTGACGAGATCCTGCGAGAAGACAAAGCGGAGTTGGCAACGCTCAGTGGCAAGGAACGTGAAGTAGCTGAGCAGCGGGCCAAGAACGCAGATATTCGACGTACCGTTGCTTTGGATGCCAGAACCGGTGAATTGAAGTGGGCCGAAGCCGTTGACGTCACCGACTGCAGCGATATCGGAATCGGCGGTGGCAAGCTAACACTGATGTATCAAGATGGAGTCCTGTTATTATGTGGCGCAAACGCGAACGGCCATTATTGGAAGCAGTTTATCGAAGGCGAGTTTTCGCGTCGTCGAATGGTCGCCCTGCAGGCAAAGGACGGGTACAAACTGTGGGCACGCGATGCGAACTATAAGAATCGGCCGATCATCCTTGGAAATAAAATCTTGGCAGAACCATGGATTTATGATTTAAGCAGCGGTTCTCAAATGACACAGGCTCACCCGGTGACACAAGAGCAGGTGCCGTGGAGCTTGATGCGAACAGGACATCACTGCGGGATGTTCACGGGTTGTGATTCCGGAATGTTGCTATTCCGATCGGGCGACACCGCATTTTATGATCTTGAATCCGAAAGCGGCACGCGCCACTTTGCTGGCCACCGCTTGGGCTGTTGGATCAATGCCATTCCGGCCGGCGGCCTGGTGATGATTCCGGAAGCCAGCGCGGGGTGTGTTTGCCTCTATTCGATCGCGTCGACGATCGTCATGGAACCGCGCCCCCCAAGGCGACAGTGGTCGATTCACAGTGCTACCGGATCGCTGTTGCCAGTAAAACAGATGTTTGTGAACCTGGGCGGACCGGGCGACCGCAAAGATTCCGCTGGTAGATTATGGCTGGCGTTTCCGCGACCGCGCCCCTACAAGGAAACGTCGATCGACATCGCATTACCACTGGACATCCAATTTGCCCAAGGCGGTAAGTACTGGAGCGAAAGAGAGCAGCAAACGGGCGACTCGGAACAACCATCGGCCCCGGATTGGCTGTACGCCTCCGGCGCTGACGGATTAAACAAAGTAACGATCCCATTACGCGGGCAGGACGACGGACCAAGCCGCTACCGCGTGAAACTGCATTTCACAGCTTCCGATCGCACCCACGACTCAGCTGATGCCTATGTAAAGTTCAGTGCGGCCGCAGTTTCCGCTGACCTGGTTCTGGACAAGCAGTTCGCCATCATTACGACCGACCTCCAAGTCGATCGCAATTTGGAATTCGAACTGCCCCAGTCGACTCGAGCCGGTCGTTTGTGTGCGATCGAGATCACGCTGGCTGAATAAGACCCCGGTGAAAACGATTAGCCGCTTTAACTCTAGCCAAGGTTACCTTCGGCTATCGGATAAGTCTTGCATCCGTGCGAACCCATCCAAGAGCGTTTCGCGTCGAAGCCGAACGAACACCCGCAAGTCGTTTATTTTTGGCATCTTGCGCAATCGTCATGGGGATGTCGGCCCGTTGTGGGATTGGTCGTAAACCGTTAAAGTGGTGCGGTTAAATGCGGGCAGTGATGCCTCGCCGGGAGCCCCACGTAAACCGAGGAAACGTCCTTGTCATCTGACGGCGAAAACAACGGCAATTCGAATGATCCACCTGTCACTGATCTGCCATTGCCGGGCAGCGAAGGGGACGGCAGTGAACGGCCGTATCGCGGCGCAGGGGCGCTGCGGATGCTCGACTTGCCGATCGAAGACGAGCTTCGCAATAGTTACTTGACGTACGCGATGAGCGTCATCGTCAGCCGTGCGTTGCCAGATGTGCGCGACGGATTGAAGCCGAGTCAGCGGCGCATCTTGGTCGCGATGAACGACTTAAACCTCGGCCCGGGTGCCAAGCGGGTTAAGTGTGCGAAGATCTCAGGCGATACCTCGGGTAATTATCACCCGCACGGCGAATCGGTCATTTATCCGACGCTCGTCCGCATGGCCCAAGAATGGAACATGCGCAGCCTGCTGATCGACAAACAAGGAAACTTCGGCAGTATCGCCGGATTGCCGCCAGCGGCGATGCGATATACCGAAGCGAGATTGAGTGCCGTCGCAGCGACCATGCTGGACGACCTGAAGCTCGATACGGTCGATTACATTCCGACCTATGACGAAGTGCGCACCGAACCGACGGTGCTGCCCAGCAAGTTCCCGAACTTGATGATCAACGGGGCCAGCGGCATTGCGGTCGGGATGGCGACCAGCATTCCGCCACACAACCCGACCGAAATCTGCAACGCGTTGATTCGTTTGGTCGACGATCCGGATGTATCGATCGAAGAACTGATGGAGATCGTTCCTGGGCCGGACTTCCCAACCGGCGGGATCATCTGTGGCCGCGCCGGGATCCGCCGAGGCTATCGCACCGGACGCAGCACGGTGGTCGTGCGGGCACGGGCGACGATCGAGGAGATGAAGGGGAATCGATCGCGGATCGTTGTGTCGGAGATTCCGTTCCAACAGTATCGCGACCGCGTGATCGAAAAGATCGCGGCGCTGGTCAATGGCGACAAGATCAAGGGCATTTCGGGGATTCGCGACGAAAGCGACTTGAAGGAACCGGTTCGCTTGGTGATCGAACTGAAGCGGGACGCTGATCCCGATGTGGTGCTGAACCAGCTTTATCAGTTCTCGCCGCTGCAAGATACGTTCTCGGTGATCCTGCTCGCGCTGGTCGACGGCAAGCCGCGCGAGTTGACGCTGAAGGAGATGCTGCAGGAGTTCATCCGTCACCGCGTCACAGTCATTCGTCGCCGTACCCAGTTCTTGCTCGCCCGCGCACGTCGCCGCAAACATACCGTCGAAGGTTTGTTGCTGGCACTTGCCAATATCGATGAAGTGATCCGAACGATTCGGGCCAGCCGCACGCAGCCCGAAGCCAAAGCTGGGATCATGGCGATCCAGTGCCCGTCGGCGCTGATGCAGCGGGCGCTGGGCGACAGCGGGTTTGCGAACTTCGTCGAGGAACGCGGCGTTGCAGCCGAATCTTATCGATTGACCAGCGTTCAAGCCGACGCGATTCTGCGAATGACGCTCGGCCAATTGGTCAACTTGGAACAAGAAAAGCTGGCTGAGGAACACGCCCAACTGTTGGTCGAGATCACCGACTATCTTGATATCTTGGCCGATCAGACGCGAATCTATCAGATCATTCGCGATGACTTAGAAGAGATCAAACGCCGCTTCGGTGACAAGAGACGTACTGAAATCAGTATGGAAGAGATCGGTAACTTTGATCTTGAGGATTTGATCACCGAAGAAACGATGGTGGTTTCGATCAGCCACCGTGGATACATCAAACGAACCCCTTCGAGCGTTTATAATACTCAGCGCCGAGGCGGTAAGGGCCTTAAGGGCGCTAAGACTGACGAAGACGATCCGATCCAGCATTTGTTCGTTGCCAGCACACACGCTTACTTGTTGTTCCTGACAACAACCGGCAAAGTGCGATGGCAGAAGGTATATGACTTGCCGCAATTGGGCCGAGAAAGCAAGGGACGAGCAATCGTGAACTTGTTGAATCTGGAACCCGGCGAGCAGATCGCACAGTGCTTGGCAGTTCGCGATTTCAACCAACCCGGCCACTTCGTGATGATGGCCACAACGGATGGCTTGGTGAAGAAGACGCCGCTTGAACAATACAGTCGGCCCAAGAAAGGCGGCATCATCGCGATCAAATTGCGCGAAGGCGATTCGCTGGTCGACGCTGCGGTGGTTGGCCCCGAAAGCGAAGTAGTGCTGGTGACCGCTGGCGGTATGGCGATCCGGTTCAACGAAAGCGACGCTCGACCGATGGGGCGCAACACGTCCGGTGTTCGTGGCATTCGCCTGATGAAAGACGACTCGCTGGTCGGCATGGTGGTCGCGGATCCTGATGCGACGCTTTTGACGGTTTGCGAAAAGGGATACGGCAAGCGAACCTTCTTTGGCCCCAATGCGGCGGTCGAAGAAGAGGCTCCGGTCGATGGTGAAGAGGGCGCCGCGGCAACCGAACCGGCGGCCGAAGCCGCAGTCGAAGACGAATCGCCATCGAGTTCGGCGCGGTATCGAACGCAGCGACGTGGCGGCAAGGGTGTCCGTGACATTCGCACCAGCGCTCGAAACGGCCGAGTGATTTCAATCGCCCGCGTAACCGATGGCGACGAGATCTTCATGATGACCGCAAAGGGTAAAATCCAACGGATCAAGGCCGCAGAAATCAACATCATCGGACGCAACACCCAAGGCGTGCGAATCATGAATGTTGACGAAGGCGACAGTTTGATCGCGATCGTTCGCGTTCCACCGGAGGAAGCAGCCGAAGAGCCCGCGATCGAAGCGAATATCGCGTCGGCGGTTGGCGAAACGCAGGACGCTTCGCCGGATTCAGCAGACGATTCGGACGCTCAGACCGAGATCGACGATCAAGTGGATTCGGGTGAGCAATCTGAAGATTAAGAAGCGTTAGGCGGATGGATATCGACCCGCCCAAGTCTCGCAACCGACTGGTGGGTGTGATAGCATCCACCCATGCGAACCGACAAGCAGCTCT
>DNWZ01000292.1 GCA_003506095.1 Planctomycetaceae bacterium
GATTTCTTACCCTCCAAGGATTAGATGCAAAATCTCGCCACGTTTTAAATATATGCAATCCGCGTAGGCGAATTTGTCATTCTCTTTTTTAGGATGGGTCATTACTTCGACGCAACCATCAACCAGGTTGATCAGCCAATAGGCGGGGATTTGTGCTTGGGCATACGGTTCTGCCACATAGCGATCGGTTACCAGGGTGGTTTCCGCGACTTCAACTACCAGCCCGACCTCATCGAACAGTGGATGTTGATCCGTGTAATCTTCCGAGCATCCGCGAACGATCACTCCATCGAGAAGTTCAACCGCATCGTGCGCGGTGAAAGCTACCACGCGAGGCAGTTCGTGATACCGTGCAACCGACAAATGCTGCTCGGTTGAGTTCGATTCAAACCATCCGTGAGTCGTTACCAACGATCCGGAGGCGCCAATCCGGTTTCCCAGTATGCGGGGCATACTCGACGGTTCGAGAGACGTCAGAGAACGTCCCGTGGATACATTCCAGGTCCAAGTTACACTCGAAAGCACGCCGGTATCTGCGCACCTAGTTTGGTTTTTTGCTAAGAACATCGTTTACGATCGCGGCAAGCGAGGTAATCGCGACTATTGATTCTTCAGCAGCTCGATCGAACTCTGCTTGGTTTTTTGCCGCAATCATTGGCTGCATCGCTCGAGAGGCAAATCCCCGCATGATCCCAACCTTGGTTATCAATGCTACGTCAACAGGCTGGGCGTTGAATCGCCGAAAATATTCAAGTGTCGGTGGTGGATCACCGAGCACAAAGTCATCCGTATCTGCAAAAACTTCAGGCACCCAGTATCCCTCAACTAACCGCCACGTATGGATTGCCGGGGGAAGGTCATAAACAATCTCTCCCGTGTCGCCACTCTGACTTAGCCTTCCTTTGTCCGGCAGCGGAAACTCCGGTATTGACGCTGGCAGTTCAAAAGCGAATTTTTTCGCATGCTTCCCAATTTGATTTGCATGCTTCTGAAAAAACTCGCTGGTTTTCTGCGTTCCAATGGCATGCCTGTCGCGCACCAGATCGCGACAGGTCTTAAACGTAGCAGTAAAATCGTCGTAGTTTTCCACGAAATGTCGGTGTCCGTCTGGTGTCATTGAACGCGTTAGCGACGATTGCAAAATAAATTTTTTCTTCGTTGTCAGTAATGTGACTAATTCATCGAGGGTAGATTCTATCGACGAGCCAGCCACGTCGTATCGTTTGACCATCGTCGCAAGCTCGTTCCGAACGTCCGCCCTATCGAAAAAAGCCTGCCCTTTTTTAGTAAGCAGTAGATAGGCGACGCCAAAATTTCCTTTGCGGGCTTCTTGCGAAATGTAATCGCCCACTTGCTGAAAAGTCCCGTCAACTGGATACCCAGCCGCGAGTTCGCCGAGACGGTTGTTATTTGGCGTCTCCGAGGCAGCGATTTTCTGTGCGTCGTAAAGTCGCTTTGCAGTAGCACGGCTAGCATCGCTCAAGCGATCGATCGGTACATTTATGAGGCTACCGTCTACTTTCCGAAGAACAACACTGCGTCCCTCCACTTTTTCAAAAGTCGCCTCAATCGAGAAGTTTCCTGTGCGGTCCGTCCATGTCTCGCCAATCGCCGCATTCGCTGAAGCAAACAGCAATACGGGAACGAAAATAAATTGCACGTATTCATAGCAGCGAGCGTTCATATTTGATTCACCGCGTATTCTGGCTGCAGGACGTAGGGCATCGATTCCGCCGGGACTTTATGTTTATCTTGACCAAAGACGCAGGTAAATACCATCAAGGCAATGCCAACCATTTTATGCCATTGGTACCAACCGGTTTTGCCGGGCATCAATAGCATCCGGCTTATGAAATCAGCACGAACCCGGGGAGAGGCTTTGCTGGGGTGCGTCATAGGATTCCTTATCGGGAACGTGCGATCTGGGATGCCAATACGGTATCCGGTGTTGGGCGAATGATTGCAGCCGCCAGGGCGTGATTGCAGCATTCAGCCGATCGGCGACATTGCACGGTCGCGAGAATGAGTGTGAACCGGGAGGCAATGAATATCACCGGGCGATTGCGTCACTAGGGCGCGAATAACATAAAGACCTAGCTGCGCGCGGACCGAACTGCGCATGGGAACAAGTTCATAGGCCCAAAGCTGGTAAAAATCGGCAAAGTGGCAATCGACCGGTTAGAGCGACAAAACTAGCAGGACCGCTCCAACGGCGATCGCAAATAGAAGGCATAGAAACATTTGCGATAGAAACTTCAAGCCCTCGGTTCGGATCCGGTCAAGTTTCGAGAATGCGAAATAGAGAACCGCTCCTCCAAATAACAGGGCGAGGAAGGCTAAAGTCAATCCTGACCAAGTCCCTCCGACGAGATTCCAGATCTTCCCGAAACGTAAAACGAAGATAGCCGCACAGGCGAATGCCCACAGGCCGATCCATCGGATCGCATCTGCAAAGGTTCGGTACAAACGATTGTGCTTTACGCCCAAAAACTTGCCACTTGAAGATCCTGGCGATGCCATCATGCCGCTTCAAAAACTATGACATGCCAGCTAGATCGGTTGCGCGGCGAACGCGATTAATCCCGATCATATAAGCTGCGGTTCGCAGCGGCACGTTGTGTTGCTGGGCCATGGTCCAAACCGATTCGAACGCGTCGTTCATCGTTCGATCGAGTTCTTGACGAACGCGGTCGAGGCTCCAGCGATAATGCTGTCGATTCTGGACCCATTCAAAGTAGCTGACCGTAACCCCGCCTGCGTTTGCCAAAATGTCTGGCAGGATCGTCACGCCGCGTTCGGCCAATCGTGTGTCGGCCAGCGGCAGGATCGGCCCATTCGCCGCTTCGATAATCACCGAAGCAGAGATCTTGTCACAGTTCTCGCCATTGATCACACCGCCCAAAGCGGCAGGGATCAAGACATCAACATCTTCCAGCCACAACAAGTTGTCCGCTGGCAGGTGCTCACATTTATCATAACCTTCCAGAGAATGCCTGGGACTGGCCAGCGTGTGGCGCAGCACATCAGCAACGTTCAACCCGTCTGAATCGTAGTAAGTACCCGAGACATCACTAACGGCGACGATGCGAAACTGTGATTCGTTTAAGAACTTCGCCGCGTGTGAGCCGACGTTTCCGAACCCTTGAATCGCGACACGGCATTCTTCCGGTTTTTTACCGAGGCGTTTGGTCAACTTGGTGGTCAACGCACCGACGCCACGTCCGGTTGCCTCTTCACGCCCGCGAGCACCATATTCTTCCACAGGCTTGCCAGTGATCACCGATGGATTGAAACCATGATACTTTTCCCATTGGTTTCGGAACCAGCTCATCACTTGAAAGTCAGTACCCATATCGGGCGCGGGGATGTCAGTATCCGGACCAACGATATCATGAATCTGGTCGACAAACGCCCGCGTCAATCGTTCAAGTTCACGCTTGGACAAGGAACGTGGATCGACTCCGATACCGCCCTTAGCGCCACCATAAGGCAAATCGACCACGGCGGTTTTCCACGTCATCAGACTGGCCAAGGACCGCACTTCATCCAAGTCGACTTCGGGATGATAACGCAAGCCACCTTTCATTGGTCCGCGGCTGTTGTCGTGCTGAACCCGAAACCCGAGATAGGTTGCGATTTCGCCGTTGTCGCGTTCAAAACTGACTTGGACCTGCACTTCACGCAGTGGCATCAGCAGCCGCTCGCGAGAAGAAGCCGGCAGCTCGAGCCGCGCGGCCGCTTGATCGAAAAAGTACTGAGTGGCTTCAGATGCTTTCATAAGATTGGATCGATGACATAGTGAGTGATGCGAAAGGATGCCGAAGTGGCAATCGTGAATCGTAGATGAAGCTTAGCATTGGTGGACGCCAGCCGGTTGTTAGACGACCGGGCAACGCAGCGGGTTTCCTGATAGACCAGCCAATAGGTTATCGACGCAAATGTTTGCCATCGCGTCGCGGCTGGCGATCGTCGCGCTGCCGATGTGAGGCAAAATAATACAATTGGCAAGCCCGACGAGCGGATGGCCCGGCGACAGCGGCTCGGGATCGGTAACGTCCAACCCGGCCGCCATCGGGCGTCCGGCGATCAACGCCTCGGCCAACGCCTCTTGGTCGATCACGCCGCCGCGCGATGTATTGACCAACACCGAAGTCGGCTTCATCAGAGACAACCGCTGGCGATTGATCAAGCCGCGAGTCTCCGCAGACAGATCGGTGTGCAGGGAGACGAAATCGCTGGACTGCAGCAGCTCTTCGAGCGACACACGGCGAGCCGCAGCGAGACCGATCCGATCTTTCTGCGTCCTTGAAGTGTACAGGACCTGCATGCCCCAACCGCCGGCCATTCGCTTGGCGACAGCCGCACCGATTCGGCCCATGCCGACGATACCGAGCGTTTTTCCTACCAAATCACAGCCGAGCCAACCGGTCGGTTCCCAGGTTTTCCAGCCTCCTTGGCGAACACTATCCGCTGCGGGCTGGACATGGCGAGCGGCCGCCAACAGCAAGGCGACCGCGATGTCGGCCGTCGCGTCAGTCAACACATCCGGCGTGTTGCCGATGGCGATTCCCCGCCGAGCGGCCTCGGCCAAGTCGATGTTGTTCACCCCCACGGCAAAATTGCTGACCACCCTCAATCCTGGCCCGGCCGCTTCAAATACCTCTGCATCAATCGAATCGGAAAGCAGTGATACGATGCCGCTGCAGCCTTGGACGCTATCCAGCAGATCCTTGCGCGGCGGCGGCAACCGATCGGGCCAGACATAACAATCGGTCGCCTGTCGCAGTCGACGAAGACCGACATCGGGCAATTGCCGACTAACAAAAACGCGAGGAAGCTGGATCGCCATGTTGTCATTTTCAAAATTACGGCCATTTCATTCAGCCGCACCGGGCTCCGACGATGAGCCCACCAAGTGTCGCTATCGCCCGTATTATCCAGACGCCGACAAAAGTTCTTTTTTCGGTGTGTTCGCGGCTGTTGTCCGTACGTTACGATAAATCATTACAGATTGACTTGGCACCACCCTGACGATCGCCAAGCCGCAACCTTTGATCCACTGGATGAATAGCGATGACTTACCGAAGTTTCCTGCTCGGCCGTTTCGGCAACCGCTTGAATGCAAGTCCTTACCATTCACAAAACCTCCGGCGATGGCTGCCGCTGCGAGCCTTGGTGCTGACCAGCCTGTGCGTCGCTGCGACGACTGGCGTGGCAGCCGCTCAAGAGGCAGCTCCAGCGGCTCCAGCAACCGATGCGGCTCCAGCAACCGATGCGGCGACAAAAGATGCCGCTGGGCAAGCCGACCTCGACGAGGCGATGGTACAGCGGATCGATGCAGAGACTCCCAAGCAGCTAGAAGGCGTGATCACTCTGTTGGAATCTGCCCTTGCCAAGGGCCTCAGCGACGAGAGCAAATCGTTTGCAAACAAAATGATCGCGTCGATCTACCTCGAGCAAGCTCAGGTAATGGCCGCTCAATTGATGCAAGGCGGCGGCTTACGAGCTCGCCAGATCCGGGCCGAAGCTATCCAAACGCTCAAGGCAGCGATCAAAAGCGACCCCGAACTGGTCGATGCATACCTCTTGATCGCTCGGCTGAACCTGCTGCCCGAAGGTGATTCTCAGGCGGTTCTCGACGCAACAACCAGAGCGATCGAGCTGCTCGCGGGTGACCCTCAGGAACAGAGCAACGCGTATTTATTGCGTGCCGTGCGTCAACCCGACGACGAAACGAGGGCCAACGACGTGGACGCCGCCGTGAAGGCCAACCCAGCCAATCCCGAAGCGCTGAAGGCTCGTGCGGTTTTGCGGATGGAAAAGAACGACATCAACGGCGCGATCGAAGACTTGAAAGTCTTGCTCAAGCAAGACCCGACCAACGAAGCGGTCGCACAGGTGGCGGTCGAGCAATTGGTGGGACTGGGCCGAACCGCGGACGCACTGACATTGCTCAACGAAGCGTTGCAGGTCAGCCCCAGCGAAGGGCTCTATCGCCTGCGAGGAATCATTTATCGTGCCGAAGGGAAGGAAGAAGAGGCATTGGCCGACTTCAGCAAGGCATTGGCAATGCAGCCCAAGGACCCCATCTCCTTGCTTCAGCGGGCGGAAATCTCGCTCGGCCGCGGTGACGTGAAGTCGGCGAAACGCGATTTAGGCGAAGCGATTCGCGTGGAGC
Organism: Planctomycetaceae bacterium; assembly: GCA_003506095.1. GTDB lineage: Bacteria > Planctomycetota > Planctomycetia > Pirellulales > Pirellulaceae > UBA6163. The sequence goes on from DNWZ01000292.1 coordinate 6,179, forward strand.
CGCGAGTAGCCGACAGCGTCGCGGCAGTCCGCGTTCGTTGCTACATCGCCGTCGAAGAAGGACGCTTAGCCGATGCGATCAACGACATGAACCTGATTGTTCAAACCAATCCGACAGATTCCTTTTGGGCACTGCAATTGTCCAGCCTGTACGTCCAGGACAAGCGGCCACGCAAAGCGATTGAATTGATCGGCGACATCCTGAAACGCGAACCGAAGAACGTTTCGGCATTGCGCACGCGAGCCGACACGCTGCTGGGCCTGGGCGACCACGCCGCCGCAATCAAAGATTACCAATTCGCGCTCGAAATCGGGATCGAAAGCCCCCAACAGAAAAGCGGTGTTTTGAACAATCTGGCGTGGGTTTTGGCGACATCGCCAAAAGACGAACTGAGAAACGGAGAACGATCGATCAAGTTTGGCACCGAAGCGGCCGAACTAACGGAGTTCAAGGAGCCGCATATCCTCAGCACGCTTGCCGCTGGATACGCCGAAAAGGGCGACTTTGAACAGGCGATTAAGTGGAGCACCAAAGCGGTGGAACTTGGCCGTGAGATCGAGCACAACCAGGTTGAACAGCTTGAGGAAGAGTTGGAAAGCTACAAAGAAAGCAAGCCATGGCGTGAAAAGCAGGAAACTGAAGAGAACAAGGCGCCGCTGCTGAGCCCCGACGACCTGATCGATACCTAAACTAAAGTTCTAGGCACACCCCGTGTGCCGTAATCAAAGCGGACGGCACACAAAGTGTGCCTGCCACCATTCACCCATCGGACCCGATCATTCCAGCCTCCACTCTCCCACTGACGATGGTCGTCGCTTCGACTCCTACGGGCATCATCGGAAACGACGGATCGATGCCCTGGCGACTGGGCAGCGACCTAGCTCGGTTTAAAAAAATGACGATGGGCGGAACACTGGTCATGGGCCGCAAAACGTTCGACTCGATCGGACGACCGCTGCCCGGTCGCCAAACGATCGTGCTGACCCGCCAAACCAATTGGAATCACCCTGGCGTGCATGTTGCACAGTCGGCACAGCAAGCAATTGACACGGTTGCCCAGCTAGGCACGCCTGGATTTATCGTCGGCGGCGCAGAAATCTACAGCCTGATGCTGCCTGCCATCGACCAAATCTGGCTTACCGTCGTCTGGTCACCGGTTAACGGCGATACGCGGATCAACCTGCCGAAGGACCAATTTCGGCTAATCGAATCGTCCCGATACCCACAAACCGCCAAAGATAGCGCCCCGACGGAGCTGCAAAAATGGATTCGGAAAAAAATCCATGCCAAAAACGCAGGTCCCCATTGAGTTCTAGTGGGCTCTGCCACTATATTCTTCGATCCCTAACAAGAGACATTCCCTTAATTGCCGAAATCGTCTGCGATCCAGCCAAACTGAATCGCCCACGATCAAGGCTTGCACCGGTTTTTCCGGAGGTCGTCCTATGCCCCGTATGATGGGCGTTGATATCCCCAACGACAAACAAGTCCAATACTCGCTAACCTATTTATACGGCGTCGGCCTGTATGTGGCTCGCGAGGTATGCGAAAAGCTGGCCATCGACCCGAATCGTCGCGCAAGCGATCTGACGGAAGAAGAGCTTAGCCGTATCTCGACGATGCTTGAACGCGACTACACGGTCGAAGGCCCGCTGCGTCGCCAGGTCACGCAGAACATCAGCCGACTGCGAGAAATCAAATGCTATCGTGGCGTTCGTCATCGCGTCGGATTGCCGGTTCGTGGCCAGCGAACCAAGACGAATGCTCGAACCCGTAAGGGCCCGCGCAAGACGGTTGCCGGCAAGAAGGGCGTTAAAGATTTGAAGTAGCCGATCCTTTGGCTCGCGTGCTTGTTCTCAGGCACTCGTACTTAGGATTCGGTTGTTCGATTCCGTCTGGGACGATGCTGGCTTGCGGCATGTTGACCAGAGAGATTTACGATGGTTTTGCTTTCGACGCATACGACGATCGAAAGTCGTCGGCGAAGTTGTGTTCCGCCGACCGTTTTTTGGCGACTCACCCAATGGGAAAAAGTCGTCGGTACGGCCTGATGGCCGGACATTTGTGATTCAGTTTTCAGCAATTTAATTCGGTTAGGACCTCTCGCGGTGGCAAAGACTAACAAAAAGAAACGCGTCCGTCGCAATGTCAGCAACGGAATCGTTCACATCCACAGCACCTTCAACAACACGACGGTTACGGTAACCGATCCGCGGGGCGATACGCTCTGCTGGGCAACGGCCGGGACTTCGGGTTTCAAGGGCAGCCGCAAGAGCACGCCTTTCGCGGGCCAGTGCGCTGCACAGCAGGCTGCTGAAAAGGCGACGAAGTTCGGGATGCGAGACGTCGAAGTTCGCGTTAAAGGCCCCGGATCGGGTCGCGAAAGCGCGATCACTTCGTTGCAAGCTGCTGGCCTGAACGTCAAGTTGATCGAAGACGTCACGCCGATTCCTCACAACGGTTGCCGTCCTCGGAAAAAGCGTCGGGTCTAGTTTTTGCGAATCTTGGCACCCTGCGTGTCACGTTCGTGCTGATTCATTATTCTCCTAAAGTCCCCAAGTACGAAGGTTTTCCCCCGATGCACATTCGATGGCGCGGAATGGAATTGCCAGGCACCCTGGAAGTCGATCGCGAATCGCTGACTTCGACCTATGGTCGTTTCATCGCTGAACCGTTCGAGCGCGGTTTCGGTGCGAGCGTTGGCAACAGCCTCCGCCGTGTTTTGCTGAGCAGCCTGATGGGCAGCGCGGTAACACAGATTAAGATTCGTGGAGCTCAGCATGAGTTCACGACGATCGAAGGTGTCGTCGAAGACGTCACCGATATCGTGCTGAACGTAAAGAGCCTGATCGTTCGCAACCACAGCGAAGCGACTCGCGTGATCACGCTGGAAGCGAACAAGGCTGGCGTTTTGACCGGTGCCGATATCGATACCGACTCCGATGTTGAAATTATCAACAAAGAACACGTGATTGCCACGTTGACCAAAGACGTTCCGTTCATGATGGAAATGGTCGTTGAAAATGGCCGCGGTTACATCCCCAGCACCGAACACAGCGTTGTTGATCACGAAATCGGAATCATTCCGGTCGACGCGGTCTTTAGCCCTGTAACTCGTGTTCGCTACCAGGTGGAAGACACCCGAGTTGGCCAAAAGACGAACTATGACCGATTGATTCTCGAAGTTTGGACTGACGGTTCGGTTTCTCCGGAACTTGGGTTGATCGAAGCGGCGAAGATCCTTCGCAAGCACCTCAACCCGTTCGTTCAGTATCGTGAACTCGGTCCTTCGATTTTCTCGGCCNNGGCTGGTCGAGGCGGATCGGGTTCGGCCGAAGCCCAGTTGGAATCCAAGTTGAACATGAAGCTTGGCGAACTGAAGCTTTCCGTCCGCGCCAACAATTGCCTCGAGAGCGAAAACATTGTCACGTTGCGTGACTTGGTACAGCGGACCGAGGATCAACTGCTGGAAGTTCGCAATTTCGGCGACACCACGCTAAACGAAGTTCGCGAGAAGTTGGCTCAGTATGGGCTGCACCTTGGAATGCGAGTACCTTCGGCGTCGATGTAACAATCGGTCGTCGGGGTTCGAACCGCCAAAAGTGGTTCACAAGCGGTCGCCGTGCGGCCATGAATTTATATCGACCTCAAACTAGTTCACCGTTTTGGTTGCCNNACAGACGAAAAAGCCGCGTTTTGGGACGTAGTCCCAGTCACCGCAAAGCATTGTTGAAGAATTTGGCGAGCGCTTTGTTTTTGACCGAGCGAGACGCTGAATTGGACGACAACGCACCAAAGGTTCCTGGTCGGATCGTGACAACCTTGGAAAAAGCCAAGGAAGTCCGCCCCCTGGTCGAAAAGTGCGTAACGCTTGCCAAGAACTCGCTGCCGTCGGCTAAAGAAGCTGAGCAATTTGCTTCGCCGGCGGCCCGCGGGACTGCCGAGTACAAGCAATGGCGGGAAAGCGCCGATTGGCAGAAATGGGCTGCGGCCCGTGCGCCAGTCATCAACGCCCGCCGACGCGTGATTCAGTTGATCGGCGATAAGCACGCTGCAAAGGTGTTATTTGATCGCGTGGCCGAACGATTCGCTGACCGGCCGGGTGGGTACACCCGAATCGTGCGATTGGCGACGCCTCGGCTAGGAGACGCCGGTACTCGGGCGATTTTGGAGTTTGTCGGCAAGAACGATCGCGTCAAGAAAAAGAGCGTCAAGCCAACATTTGCGACCGAGGAAGCGTCTGCGGATTCAGCCGAAGGTTGATCGCAGCGGCTCAGGCCACAGCAAAAATGGATATTCCGTCATGGGGCGTTGTGGGTTTCAGACCGGCGACGCCCTGTTTCGTTTTTCGACAGCCCGTTTTCGAAACCTGTGGCCATTGGTTGTTGGCCGACTCGTTTTTCGGTTGTACCAGGGTATGGTTTAGACACTGAACCCATTTTCAAACTTCGGAAAGGCTCAATGATGCTTCGCATCGGCGCCGTGTCCTATCTCAACACGCGTCCGTTGATTTACGGACTGCGCGACCGCTTGCACAGCATCGGGACGCTGGAGCTGAATCTTCCGAGTCGATTGGCCGAGGATTTATCGATCGGGAAACTTGACGTTGCGTTGATCCCATCGGCCGAGTATTTCCGCGGTACAGCCCGTGGGTACTCGATCGTTTCCGATGCGGCGATTGCCTGCCGAGGTCCGGTCTGGAGTGTTCGCTTGCTCAGCCGGGTGCCGATTTCTCAGATAAAAACGCTCGCGCTGGACGTTGGCAGTCGTACGAGTGCCGCACTGGTTCAGATTTTGCTGAGCCGGTACGGTGGCGTTCGACCAATCACGCTACCGCTGGAAATGGAGCAAGTTCCGGAAAATGTCGACGCTGATGCAATCCTGATGATTGGCGATCGTGCGATGCATCCGCCTGCGGGCGTCTATCACGAGATCATCGATTTGGGTCAGTGGTGGCAAGAAGTGACCGGTTTGCCGTTCGTTTTCGCGATGTGGGTGGCGCGCCCCGGAATCGAATTGGGTGATCTGGCCTCGATCCTGGCCGATTCGCGGGAAGACGGAATCCGCAACATCGACTCGATTGCCCGTACGGAGGCTGGCCCCAACGGCCTTACCGTCGACGATTTGAAGCGATACTTTACGGACAATTTGCACTTTTATTTGGGCGACCAGGAACGTCAAGCGCTGGCCGCGTTTCACTTCGGTTTGATTGAAACCGGTCAAGCCACCGCAACAGTCGCTGCGAGCAATCCATCCGACAATTGATAGAGCCGACCATGATTGACACCATTTTGAAGCGTGCGATTCAAGGCGAGCGGATTTCCGCTGATGAAGCATTGACGCTTTTGAACAGCAACGACTTAGCGGCAATCGGCAGCGCCGCCGATCAAGTCTCTCGACGTTTGCACCCTGAGGCGTATCGCACCTACAACGTCGACCGAAACATCAATTACACCAACATTTGTACGGCCGTTTGCGATTTCTGTGCGTTCTATCGCGGGCCCAAAAGCGACGAAGGGTATGTGTTGCCCCGTCCTGTGTTGCTTGAAAAGGTAAAGGAGACGGCCGAACTGGGCGGCAATCAAATCCTTTTGCAAGGCGGATTGCACCCCAAGTTTACGCTCGATTGGTATGAGGAAATGCTGGGCGACATCAAGCGAGCATTCCCGGATATCAATATTCATGGATTCAGCCCGCCGGAGTTGCATCATTTTACGAAAGTGAACAAGCTGCCTCTAAAGACGGTGCTGCAGCGATTGAAGGACGCAGGGCTGGGCAGCATTCCAGGTGGCGGTGCAGAAATTTTGGTCGACCGCGTCCGCAGCGAGATCACTCGCGGCAAGGTGATGACCGATGATTGGTTAAATGTGATGCGAGTTTGGCACCAAATGGATGGGCGAAGCTCCGCGACCATGATGTTTGGTCATGTCGAGACACTGGCTGAGCGTGTCGAACACCTGCAACGTGTTCGCGATTTACAAGATGAAACAGGGGGATTCACGTCGTTCATCTGCTGGACGTTTCAGCCTAATCACACCGAATTGTCTCATATACGACCCGCCGGTGCGTTTGAGTATCTGAAGACTCAGGCGGTAGCACGCTTGTTCCTCGACAATGTAAAAAACATTCAAAGCAGCTGGGTGACGCAGGGCCTAAAGATCGGTCAATTGGCACTGACATTTGGTGCGAATGATATGGGCAGCCTGATGATCGAAGAGAACGTAGTCGCGGAAGCCGGCACGGTTCACTTCTTAACGCTGGACCAGATCCGCGAAGCGATTGAAGAACTCGGCTATGAAGCCCGCCAGCGCGACTTCTTCTACAACCTAGTCGATCCGGCATTGGAAAAACTCGCGATCCAAGCGAATCGACGCAAGGATGCTGCGGGCGCAAAGCAAGTTGTCGAGCTAGCGGTTTAAGCACGCGGGATCGAGAGCGTTTATTCTGCTTGTTCAATTGCCGGCCCCAATCGGAAAAAATGGCAACCGGCAAGAATAGCGCCGTCATTGTGGCCAATCCCTCGCGATCTCAAAGCGGTCCAGCGCCATACAAACGACGCCCGCTTGAGCGTGTTTCGTTACATCGAATTTGCGGGTGGTTGATTGGCAAAAGGCGCCTCTGCGGGTATCGTCGTGGCTAGGCGGATTGCGTGGCTTGGGGTGGTCGATCGATCATTGGCCAGCCGATTTTGGTGGTTTTTTCTAGCTGGGCGTCGTTTTGATGACTCCAGTGCCCTTTTGACAATCGATAACCGATGACGATCCGCGTCGCTCTGCATCACAAAACCGAATATTTCTACGACCGTCCGACCTCGCTGGGCCCACAAAGCGTTCGGCTTCGCCCCGCTTTTCACGCCCGCACGCCAATCGACGCATACAGCATGCGAGTCAGTCCGGCGGACCATTTTGTAAACCTACAACAGGACCCCCACGGCAATCCCGTCTCGCGTTACGTCTTTCACAAGCCCGCCGAGCATTTGACGGTCACGGTCGATTTGATCGCAAACATGACGGTGATCAATCCGTTCGACTTCTT